>JBLHQQ010000325.1:0-3035 GCA_047625245.1 Candidatus Azotimanducaceae bacterium | reverse complement strand
CGCCAAATGGATCGCTGAAAGGTCCGAAAGACTCTTTATAAAATCGCGCCTCCCTTCCGCAATCCGACATGATGTACATCTGTTTTGTCATGGGCGCCGGGATACCGCGCATCATCATCGGCATCACTGGTCGAAGTTTGAGGCTGACCCCTGTTGCTTCAACCAGTTCTAACACCCTTCTATGTCCGATCGCGGAATAAGGGCTGCGCAATGACGGAAAGTACTCCAGCACAATACTCGAGTCGGCTTTATTGCCAGTAAACTGTTGGAACGTTGGCAATGGGCAAACGAGGTCACCGCTGCCATACCCTTCTGATTGCAATCGTTGTTCAAGAAAGTGAAGTCGGTCTACGCCCCAAAACCACTCACCTTCAAAATAGAAGGTGCCGCCCAAAAAGTGACCTAATCGCTTTCTTAACTGTGTTCCTTTGTTGCGTTGCGCTCCGGACATGGTCGCTGGCTTGCCTGCCAATTGGCCCGACCAGAGTTGCTCGCCTATTGCTATAGCTTGATTCGGAAAGGATACACTATTGACACAACCACTTAATAAACCATCGGCGCACGCCACTTCCTCTGTGGTGGGCGTTTCAACGGGGTCAAAATGTACGCCAAAATAACTGGCGATTGCTGTGGCATCTTGCCTCGCCCAGGTATCAAACTTTGTCGCATCCCCCTTGTAAACATCCTCGGGTTGATTGGTTAGATGTACTACAAAATCGATATCATACTGAGACTTCAGATCTGCGAGCTTTTGGACCACAAGATGACTATAGGGATCCGCCGCCTGGTGGAAGTAATAGACGCGAGGGTGTTCTACCCGGAATTTTCTTAGGTATCGGCCTTTGCCTTGTTGAAAATTAGCGAGCCCCTTGGAACTCAGCACTCCCATCATGGTGGATCTAATTCGTGATTGAAGTGCCATTTTCTTTGACCACCAATGAAATTCAGATATAGTCTGCCAACATTACTAATGTCTGTCATTAACTAAATGGAACAACTAACGCGACGAAGCTGCCTAACGATTGTAATTTGGTGTCTTTCGATGCTGATTCAAGCCAGCGAGTCAACGCCGCCCAACATCGTTTTACTCCTCGCCGATGATCTTGGTTTTTCGGACCTTGGCGCCTTTGGCAGCGAGGTATCCACGCCCAATATTGATCTTCTCGCTGGCCGTGGCGTGATGTTCAGCAACTATCATACAGCCGCTAGCTGCGCTCCAACTCGCGCAATGCTAATGTCAGGTCTCTCGAGTCACCGAGCGGGTCTTGGCAATATGCCAGAGTCCCTCACGCCCGAACTTCAAGGCATACCTGAATATACCGGGCACTTACAATTAGGTATACCGACAGTTGCTGATCGGCTTAAGGAAACCGGCTATCGCACCTACATGACTGGCAAATGGCATCTTGGCAAAACTCCAGAAACCCTTCCCTCCGCAAGAGGTTTTGATAGAACATTTATCATGGCGGATACAGGCGCCGATAACTGGGACCAAAGACCCTACTTACCCATCTATGACAAATCAAACTGGTACGCCGATGGAAAACCCACCACTTTACCGGATGACTTTTATTCCTCCAAAATCCTGGTCGACAAGACAATTGAATTTATCGACAGCGACTCAAACAACAGCAGCGAATCACCATTTTTCGCCTATGTCGCCTTTCAAGCCGTGCATATTCCGGTTCAAGCCCCGAAAGAATTCACGCACAAGTACCTAAAAACCTATACTTCAGGCTGGCATGAATTACGCCAGAAACGTTACCAGGGGGCTATTGCTGCCGGTGTAGTTGCTGCTGATTTAACCATGATCGAGATGAACACCACCCAGGCCTGGGATGCGCTCACACGTGAACAGCAACGTTATGAAGCAAAATCTATGGCGGTCTACGCGGGCATGATCGAAGCCATGGATTTCCATATTGGTCGTCTCATCGCACACTTAAAGGAAACAGGTCAGTACGACAACACCCTCTTCATATTCACCTCCGACAACGGCGCAGAACCTAGCGACCCACTAGCTGGAAACCCTATATCCAGATATTCCTTTCGAAGCTGGATGGAAGACACGGGTTATTCAACAAAATACGAAACTCTGGGAGAAATCGGCTCATACAATACGATTGGTCCTAGCTTCGCCAGCGCTGCCGTTGCCCCGCTTTCTTTCTATAAATTTTTTAACGGTGAAGGCGGGATGCGCGTCCCACTTATTATCGCCGGTCCGTCGGTCACTGAAGTGAGCGTTATCAACGATGCTTTTACCTTCGCAACAGATCTAGTGCCAACCATATTGAGTACCGCAAATGCCCAACCAATCGAACAGACTGAAGGAAAATCCCTGGTACCGATCCTTAGGGGACAGGCGTCCTATGTGCGGAATGAAACGGAGTCCGTCGGCTTTGAATTGGGTGGCAACATGGCTTTCTTTAAAGGTGACTACAAAATCGTCCGCAATCGCGGCCCCATCGGCGATGACGAATGGCATCTATTTAATATCAAGGACGACCCAACCGAAAGTCTCGACCTGAGTTTTGAACAGCCGACCCGCCTCAACGACATGAAGGCAGGTTACGCGCAATATGCAATTGACAACGGTGTTCTCGAAATGCCCGCAAGTTATGACCAGAGAAAGCAGGTCGGCATCAACATCGTGCGTCAGCGACTGGCAGAAAACACACCAACCCTTGCCCTTAGCTTCGGAATATTTTTATTCCTGATCTTTCTTGGGGTTCGATATTGGAGAGCTCGACGTGCTTAGCGCAATTACCGATATCTGGTTTTGACTCGGCTTCGCTCAGGTTCTAGCTATGGCTTTAAGCACCACATCAACTAAGGATTGTGCCTCATGAAAAAACTCATCATATTTCTGCTGATCATTGCAGTTGCCGCCGGTGTTAGCTGGCTGAATCGGGTTGATTTGTTAGTCTGGGGAATGCCCAAAGTACGATCGGTGCTTGCACCCGTCCCGGCAAACAAGCCTGTGGTCTGGCCTAGTGGTCCTGATGTTGCAGCAGCCCCGCCGAATGAACGCCCAC
>JBLHQQ010000324.1:0-3052 GCA_047625245.1 Candidatus Azotimanducaceae bacterium | reverse complement strand
GCTTCCATTGCGCCGAGATTGACGCCGCCGGATTCTTCGCTAATCAATAAGGCGGGAATACCGAGTTCGGTCAGGCCTGCCCAAACGTCTGTGTCTGTTGTCTCGCCGGCTGCGACCTTTCGCACTACGTCAAGATTCACCTGCTCTCGTAGAAAACGACTGGTGCTGTCTTGGAGAAGGGTTTGTTCTGCTGATAGTCCAAATTCCATGTGCCCCTGCTCCTTATTTAGCGATTCTTGGTTCACGGGGCATATCAAGGCCTCGCTCACTGATGATGTTCTTCTGAATTTGTGAGGTGCCACCGCCGATGATCAGGCCTAACTGGTACATATACTGGTTTTGCCAGCTTCCGCTATTTCTTAGATAAGGGTTGTCCTCATAGGAAAGGCCGATCTCTCCCATGACGTCGATCGCGAGTCCCTCGAGATCATGGCGAAGCTCGGTGCCCTGCAGTTTGACAATCAATCTCGCCAGGGTGGCATCCTGGCCCGGATTAAGTCGTGAGGAGAGAATGCGCATGTCATTGAATCTAAGCGCCATCACTCGACCTTGAATCTGCATCAGTCGATCGAGGTAGACCGGGTGGTCTATTAGCTTTTGTCCCGCCAGAGTTTCAGTATTCATCAAATCGAGCAGAGAATTTAATCTAGCGAGCGCGGCATTTGGATTGCCGAGCATGTCTCGCTCGTGGCCCAATACCGAATTCGCTACCTGCCAACCCTGGCCACGGTTGCCGACGATCTGCCCTTTGGGTACTCGAACGTTTGTAAAAAATACTTCGTTAAAGTTGGCGGCACCCGTCATGTCCACGAGGGGGCGGATTTCGATGCCGGGGGTCTTCATATCGAATAGTAGAAAGGAGATGCCATGATGTTTTTTGGCTTCTGGTTCTGTTCTGACCAGGCAGAAAATCCAATCCGCAAGGTGTGCAGTGCTGGTCCAAATTTTCTGGCCGTTGATGACCCAATCGTCGCCGTCTATTACTGCACTCGTGCGAAGGCTGGCAAGGTCGCTGCCGGCGCCGGGTTCTGAATAACCCTGACACCAGACCATTTCACCATCGATGGTGGGTTTGATAAATTGCTGTTTTTGCTCTTCGGTTCCTAGTTCAAGCAGAGTGGGAACCAGCATTGAGATGCCTTGTCCTCCAAGTCCCTGGTTCATGCCAGCGTGGGAAAACTCCTCTGCGATGATGCGAGATTTCAAAATATCCGGTTCGGCCCCGAAACCGCCATAAGCTCCAGGAATGGTTCGAGCGGTGTAGCCGTGTTTGATGAGCGTTTTCTGCCAGGCCTTACCTTCGTTACCGGAGCCGGGTCCTTTTGCAGAGGCGGCTTTTTGGTCGTGCAGAAAGGTTTTAACTTCATTGCGGAATATGTCGTATTCCGGACCGAAAGAAAGCTCCAAGTGGCATGCCCCCAAAATAAATGAAAAATCGAAGCAACAATATATAGAGGATGGGCTTGGAAAGGCAACGCCCTAGCGGCGGCGGAGGCGCTCCATTCGGAGTTGGTGGGTGAGCATCAGTCCATTGAGTCTATTGACGAGAACCGCGCGAGCCTCGGGATCATGGACTTTATCCAACTGGTGAATGGCGGCTTTGAGCTCAGGAATACTCTTCGTGGTTTCGACTTCAGCCGGTTTAATGCCAGCACTTTTTAAAACGGAATAGCCCATTCACAATGGTTTCGGGGTTCTGTGCCAATCGCTTAAATCGATCTTTTGACCTTTATTGCTCATTTTGTCGGGGTCGCCTCTTGAGATTGACTGCCGAATGGCTTGTTCGACCAAATTGTAGAGACTGTTATGAACATACTACCCACGGGCTGAGATCATTCAAGGTGGTGCTTGATGTTAACGGCACATCCGATCAGACTTGGTGTCTCAAAAATTTTAAGGAGTTCGCAATGACAGTTCAGGTAGGAGACAAGGTCCCAGCAGCAACAATGAAGCTTATGGGCGAGAAGGGTCCTCAGGATCTAACAACCGATGATGTTTTTGCGGGTAAGAAGGTCGTGTTATTTGCCTTGCCTGGAGCTTATACACCCACCTGTAGCGCTGCGCACTTGCCTGGCTTCGTTGTGAATGCAGACAAAATCAAGGCGAAAGGTGTGGACTCAATCGTTTGTTTGTCTGTTAACGACGCATTCGTGATGTCTGCCTGGGGTGCTGACAAAAATGCTGAAGAGCTCATTATGGCTGCGGATGGCAATGGCGAGTTTACCAAAGCCATGGGGCTTGAAATGGATGGTTCTGCCTTTGGTTTAGGTCATCGAAGCCAGCGTTATTCTATGATTGCCGAAAATGGCGTGATCACTGCGCTTAACGTTGAAAGCGGGCCCGCCTTTGATGTTTCGTCAGCAGAAAAGATTCTCGAAGCATTATGATCTGATTCCCTTAAGGTATGTTGGCGATGTCTGAATGTCATTAGCAATGAACCTACAAGAGAAAATAGAATGCCTGCCATGTTTGTGCAGGCATTTTTTTGCCTGCATTTCATAAAATCAAAGGATCAATATGATCATTGAAACCTGGGTATTGTGGACCTTGCTGGCTGCCAGCATGCAAGCAGTGCGAACGGCTGGCCAAAAGCAACTTGCTGAAGTCGTCTCTCCGCTTACCGCGACTCTGGTTCGTTACTTATTCGGCTTGCCCTTCGCTTGGCTATATTTAGGGTTTCTTGGTCAACAGAGAAACTGGCAGTTTCCTGATTTAAATCCGACCTTTCTTTGGTCCGGTTTGATAGCCGGAATCATGCAAATTATTGCCACCATACTGCTGATTCGTCTATTTGGAATGCGTAATTTTGCCGTAGGAACCACCTTCGTTCGATCAGAAATTCTTCTCACCGCATTAATCGGCATTAGCTTTTTTACTGAACAAATCAGCCCGCTAGGTTGGGTCGCGATGTTTACCAGCGTCGGTGGGTTGGTACTGATTAGTATCGCGAAGCAGGGCGGGGTAGTTAGTCTTTGGAACCTCTCCGCGGCATTTGGTCTCGGTGCAGGGCTTGCTTTTGCCCTGACATCTCTCTTTCTGCGGCAAGGCAGTT
>JBLHQQ010000323.1:0-3103 GCA_047625245.1 Candidatus Azotimanducaceae bacterium | reverse complement strand
TACGATCAAAACGCTCTTGCTCTGTAGTTGAGCCAATAAAAAGTTGTTTGATGACCGGTTGGGCATTTCTTGCTGCTGGCCCGACGTCAGCCTTATCAGCATCAACTGGAACGTCACGCCAGCCCAGGAATGTCTGGTGTTCTTCCCCGATAATTGCCTCGATATTGGACATACAAATTGCCCGTTCAGCTTCGTCCTGGGGCAAGAAGATATTACCGACTGCAAATCTACCGGGTTCTGGTAGCTTTATTCCGATCTCGGCAGCAACTTCAGCGAAAAATGAGAATGGTAGTGCCGTTAAAATACCAGCGCCGTCACCGGTGTTCTCTTCAAAGCCGCAACCACCACGGTGATCCATGCGTGAATTGATGTGGTAGGCATCCTGCAAAATCTGATGACTAGGTACACCCTTGATATTGGCAACAAAGCCGACGCCGCACGAGTCGTGCTCGTTGTTGGGGTCGTACAGGCCTGTCGCGGCGGGCAGACCGCCTTTTTTAAGCATGCTATCTTTCATGGATGTCCTATCTTTTCTAATGGGGCACAGATGTCGACAGCCAAATCATGAATCCGGCGGTTGCCATTAAATATTTGGAGATTGCGTATGCGAGTGCAGCCTCGGCCCCCCCAGAGGGCCGAAAACAATACCACCGAATGATCTAAAGTCAAGCATTCCAAAGGAGCTATGAAAATCCGGAATGCCCGCAATAACATACTGTTTAATAACGGGTTTTCCAATTTGGTGCGTCGCACTAATGTCAAGCGCAAATGAGGCCTCAAGGGGGATAATCAGATGGCCCCGACTCATGTATAATCACGCTCTTTTGCGCCAACTTAACTTATACCAACCAAGCAAGGACAAACCATGAAACAGCCAGTACGAGTTGCGGTGACCGGAGCCGCCGGGCAAATCAGCTATTCACTTCTTTTCCGTATTGCCTCTGGCCAGATGTTAGGTGCGGACCAGCCGGTCATCTTGCAGCTGCTTGAAATTGAGCCAGCAATGGAAGCTTTGAGCGGTGTTGTGATGGAAATCGACGATTGCGCATTTCCGCTTGTCGTTGAGATCATCCAGACTTCTGATCCTAGTGTCGCCTTTAAGGACATTGATTACGGCCTATTGGTCGGCTCGAGACCTCGGGGCCCCGGTATGGAACGAAAGGACCTGCTTGAAGCAAATGCCGCAATCTTCTCGGTACAGGGCAAAGCTTTGAATGATCATGCATCTCGTGATGTGAAAATTCTGGTCGTGGGTAATCCAGCCAACACCAACTGTTTGATTGCTCAACGCAACGCGCCAGATCTTAATCCTCGCCAATTTACTGCCATGACTCGTCTCGACCATAACCGTGCGATGACTCAGCTGGCACAAAAGACGGGCAAGCATGTTACCGATGTTTCGGGCCTCTCTATCTGGGGTAATCACTCGGCTACCCAATATCCAGATATCACAGCAGCCTCGGTAGCCGGAACACCGGCTATGGATCTGGTTGACCAGGCCTGGGTTGAAAAGGACTTTATTCCCACCGTTCAACAGCGCGGTGCTGCAATTATTAAGGCCCGTGGACTGAGTAGTGCAGCCTCAGCGGCGAATGCCGCGATTGAGCATATGCGCGATTGGTCACTCGGCAGCGACGGAAAGATTGTCAGTATGGGTGTCTACTCAGAAGGGAGCTACGGCATTGAAAAGGGTCTGATCTACTCCTTTCCATGCACCTGTGAGGGCGGCAATTGGTCAATCGTGGAAGGTCAAACGGTGACAACTTTTAGCCAGGAAAAAATGAAAGAAACAGAGACGGAATTGAAAGAAGAGCGCGACGCGGTCAGCGCTCTCCTTCCTTAGGTCCTTTCGACAGGCAGGCATCATCATAGGTGCCTGCCTACTACTCTCTGCTTGTCAGCGAACCGGTAGGCTATCCCTGTTAGAAATCGATGCGCTCATTGTTGCTTTCGGTGATTCTCTAACTTTTGGCACTGGGGTTACTGCGGATAAATCCTATCCAATGGTTTTGTCCGCACTGATCCGCCGAGATGCACTTTAGACCTTTGGTTCAGCTACCAATACCACGGTGTCGGTGACTGCTCTGATCGTTGTGCCGCCTGTTTGGGCTGGTATTAAAAATGCCTCCTCGGACTCGCATTTCGAGTGACCGATGTCTGCCTGACCACTTACACCCATGATCAGTCTATAATCATCGGTAGTCCCCAGAGTATGTGTGCTGCCGCGAGACAGGGTAAACCGCTTAGCGGTAAAAGCATTAAAGTTGGCAATTTCCTCTATCTTCACCCCTCCACTTGCCTCCAAGACTGGGAGGTCTGCGGCAATTGGGAGATCCATCAGCGCCTTGGCCAAGCCTATTTCAGTGTCCCAGTGGCTCTGGGTCAGTACTTTTTGAGCGAATGACAATATATATCGTTCATAGGAAGCGGTTTGAAATTCGATCACTCGAACCCCGTGCAGTAAAGAGTGTGGAAAAAATGGCTCGACGGTGATGACGTCACCCTTTCTAATATCTCTTAGGTGAGTGAACCGGTGCATGTTCGATCGAAGCGCGGATTCTTTTTTTGTCAGAACTTCGGGCAACTGTTGTAACCAACTCGTCATTAACTCTGGCGGGACTTCACTATTGGGCGCAAGTCCAGACTGTTGTTTCTTGTGGTCGAGGCGTTCATCTATTTCGATTCGGGTTTGTCGGTATGCGTTCACGGCAGTCAAATATGCGGTCTTGAAAGCTTCATCTCCCGGATAGCTAGCGCGTAAAAACTGGTTGAATCCATAACGAATTTTTCCTGTCCCATCGGGCCAGACCTTCTCGTCGACAGCGGTGACGATATAGACTTCAATCTTCTTTTCATGCAGTTCGAAGTAGAGATCTCCCAGGTTTTGATCGGGTAGAGGGTCGAGGATCTTTAACAGCAGGGGTGCCGTGCCAGCTGCGCTGCCAACTAAACTTTGTGGAAGCAGGTCGGTGAGCCAGGGCAGCGGAATGCCTCGAACAGAACAAACGCCACGTTCCTCGATGCCTGTAAACCAGACTTCTGCACCCCAGGGCTTCGGGATTCGAACACTGTCGAGGGGCCAGGGTTTGTTAAGGTTAAGGGT
>JBLHQQ010000322.1:0-3134 GCA_047625245.1 Candidatus Azotimanducaceae bacterium | reverse complement strand
TGTAGCTGGCGGCCGCAAACCCAAACTTTCTTTAATTCTCGGAATACGTCCCGGGGCATGCCGGCTGGCAAGTCGACGATGCTGTGGCCAGAATAGATATCGATGTGACCGATGTTCTTGGCGTCCAAGCCTGCTTCATTCGCGATTGCACCGACAATATTGCCAGGTTTAACCTCATGGTCGTGACCCACCTCAATGCGATAGCGTTCCATACCTTCTGGTGGTTTTGCTTTGGATTTGCTCATCCGTTTACCCGAACGCTCGGACTTTTCGGATCGGTTTTTCCCCTCAGGACGTTCACCACTCTCAGCTCGATCGCGACTGCGCCTTGGTGGTCGATCTTGTTTTTCGTCGAATGCAGCGGGCTTTGATTGACTGTTTTTGCCAGTGTTTTCCTTTAATAACAAAGAGTCCTTACCCGCCAACATTTTTGCTAGTGCTGCTGTGATCTGAATATCGGTAAAGTCATGATCTTGTCGATATTGTTCAAAGAGCTGCTCAAAAAATTCAAGATCACCTGCTGAGATGGTATCTGTGACCTTTTGTTTGAAATCTGCGAGACGCTTGTTGTTGACCATTTCTGTAGTGGGTAATTCTAACAATTCAATCTTTTGTCGCGTGGCGCGCTCAATCGCATCCAGCATGCGTTTTTCTCGAGGGGTGACGAACAATATCGCATCGCCGGTTCGACCCGCACGACCCGTTCTGCCGATCCGATGGATGTAGGCCTCGGCGTCATAGGGAATGTCGTAGTTCACAACATGGCTAATTCTCTCAACATCTAATCCCCGTGCTGCGACGTCCGTTGCGACCAGAATATCCAGGCTGCCTTTCTTCAATCGCTCAATGGTTTGTTCTCTCTGTTTTTGCTGCATATCACCATTAATTGCAGCAGCAGCGTGGCCGCGAGCCTCTAGTTTCTCTGCGAGTTCCACAGTGGCAGATTTAGTTCGGACGAACATAATCATCGCTTCGTAGTGTTCGGTCTCCAGGATACGGGTCAGCGCGTCGAGCTTGCGTCCATGGCTCACAGGCCAATAACGCTGTCGAATGGTGGGGGCTGTTGCAGTCTTAGACTTGATAGAGATTTCTTGCGGGTCGTTCAAATGACGCCGGGCAATGCGTTCTACTTCTTTAGGCATGGTTGCGGAAAAGAGGGCAATCTGGCGCTGTTCGGGTGTTTGCTCCAAAATCCATTCGACATCGTCGATAAACCCCATGCGTAACATTTCATCGGCTTCGTCCAAAACCAGGGCTTGAAGTTGATCCAGCTTTAATGTGCCTTTCCGCATATGGTCCATAACACGACCCGGTGTCCCCACAACAACCTGTACACCGCGCCTGAGCTGGCTAATTTGGCCGCCGTAAGCCTGGCCGCCATAAACAGGTAAAACGTGAAAACCCTTCATGTGAGAGGCGTACCGTTGGAAGGCTTCCGCGACCTGGATGGTCAATTCCCGAGTTGGGGTGAGCACCATAATCTGCACATGCTGGGCTTTCATATCTAGCCGCGAGAGCAGGGGCAGTGCAAAGGCCGCTGTTTTACCAGTCCCCGTGGGTGCATGGCCCAACACGTCTTTACCCTCCATCAGTAATGGAATGGTCTGACATTGTATGGGAGAGGGGGTTTCATAACCCACTTCTTCAACGGCTTTCATGAGGGAATCAGGCAGATTCAGCTGATTAAAGTGGGTAATTTCGGGATTTGCCGACATAGGGCACTCGAGGAGGTTTGCAGGGTCGCGATTATAGTGCGCTGCAACGTAAAACGATAGGATTACCTGAGAGATCGCAGTTTGATTCTTACATCGATATTATTCTGATATTTCGGCAGGAAGAGACCCTAGGACCGACCTTAGCAAGACTGGGTCTTGGCGCTGAAACTGCTCCTGCAATACAAGTTTATGAGCACCGCTGGTGAGGGTATGGGTGCGGTACGTGACCTGCAGACCAGTTCTTTGGTAGCCGAAGAGCTCATTTGTAGAAACGCTTATCGGGGCATGTTCATCTCGGATGTGCAAAAACGTACGCCACCAGGGCCCATCGAAGGTGACTTCCACGATTTCTTCGGTGATATGCAGCGAACCGTCGCTCTTCTCACCACGTTTGCCTGAGAATAACAGGGTGTTTTCAATGCTGACCTTGACGGTTTTTGTAAACCGAAACATGAAAAGCATAACGAGCCAACAGAACCGGCGTCGGCATCGTGATAGTCTCTGAATAGTAGTTGCTCAAAGTGGTTCTCCCAGTTACCTCACCACCCTCGGTTATTTCACGGTCAGTTTCACATTTCTCATTTTGTCTTCTTCCAGATGCCATGATACATCCGCCAGCCTAGTCAAAAAGCGTTGATCATGGCTTACCAACAGCATACCGCAGGGGCAATCTGAAAGCGCATCCTCAAGCGCTTCTACTGAGGGTAAATCGAGATGATTGGTTGGTTCGTCTAGAATTAGAAAGTGTGGTGCCCGGGACATTCCGAGGGCAAGTAACAACTTTCTAATCTCTCCCGGACTTGGCAGCTCGCTTTCCAACAATCTTGCAGGGCGGGAACCTAATCTACTGACTATATTCATTAGGTGCCCGAGCTCGTCTTTCGGCAACTGCCTTACTTCATGGAGAATGGTAGTGCTCTGGGAAGTGGTGAGTTCCTGCGGCATTACCGTCAGGTGCGCCTGGGGCACATTTACTTGTCGCAGGATTTTCGATATCAATGTCGACTTACCTAGTCCGTTGTTTCCGGTTAGAGCAACACGCTGTTGAGGCTGCATTGAAATCTCCGGATGAGATAACACTCGGTCGCCTCCGAGTTGAATTTGACCAGCGGCAAGCGTGAATAACGTGTCTCGTTTTGAAATGGACCCTGGCAACCAGATTCCAACTTCGAACTCGCGATTTACTCTGGTGTCAGCAACATCTGCTTCTGCCCGTGCCAAATGGCCGCCCAATTGGCGCAAACGCTTGCCGGACCCACTATCTGTAACAATGGCTCTATTAATTTTCTCTTTTGCGTCGTGATCCTTATTGGAGATTCCGCCTTTCGAGCGAGATTTGTGCGACTTTTCGATCTGTTCGCGGCGTTTTATTGTTTCCCGGCGAACCTTATCTCTATTAGCCACAGCTTTATGTCTAGT
>JBLHQQ010000321.1:0-3210 GCA_047625245.1 Candidatus Azotimanducaceae bacterium | reverse complement strand
TTATGACCAGGTTCGTCTGGCCTTATCAAATCTGCCAGGATTTCATGCCAAGTGGTGGAACGATCTCGGGCTCAGACAAAAAGACTGGATGGTTCAATTTGATAATCAAGCTTTCTTTGAAGCGGGAGCCGGGGCAGCGAATGCTGCGGCTGGTGCACTGGATAACCTCTATGACACACCGGACTTAACGAAAGAGGTGATGTCTTATCTTGCTACCAATCTAGACTCGGTGCTGAATTTTTTAGCGTCGCGTCCCTTTAGGTTTGTCCACGGTGACTTTCACGCCAAGCAAATGTTAAGCGGGCTGAAGAGCAAGCGCGGCTGGGATCATACCTGGATAGTCTGGCGAGTTTAGTTGTTCAAAATTATTCTCGAGCTGATCTCGAAATTGACTACCGTATGGGCTTGATCATCAGCCAGAAGATCATGTCCGTTGCCGCAGCGGATATGGACCCTGCCATATTTGAAAGGGAGTGTGGCGAACTCGGTTTTGACTGGAAAGAGGTCCGCTCGTGAACCTGACAAGATTTCAGGGTGTATTCTCACCGAATAGCAGGCTCCGGAAGCAGATTATTCCGGAACAATCGGTGCAAGGTAAATCAACATGTAAGCCGAAAGGATATCGCATGTCCTGGGCACATCGGTTGACCATTTTCAGTCTGATTCAGCATGAAATTCGGGCATTGTGGGAAAGAAAATCAGCTAATTCACATTCAACAAACGTGCTGGCCGACTTCTGATACATTGACCATTAGAAAAAGGAGGCTAATTCTACTTATACTTATCCTGAGTTTTTGAAACTTAGCGCGAACGACAGAATTCCCTCAATTCATGATCAAGATACCAACATCAGTATCTTTGAGTCTGGAGCGATCCCGCTTTACCTAGCGGAAAAGTCGGGAAAGCTGATGCCTGTCGATACCCGTGGCCGCTATGAAGTGATGCGGTGGCCGATGTTCCAAATTGTACCGCCATTACAACGCAGTAACCTGCATCGCAGAAAGTGCACGCGGTGCGCACTGTCTCTCAACCCCAAAGCGCCACGCTTTAATCGCCCCGGGTCTATGCCAGCGACTCAAGCTTATGGTTTTTAGCGCTCACCCTGCCATAAAGTGAGAAGGTCTTTTGAACTGCAAAGCCTGTGGTTAACTGTTATAAGTTCAGAATGAAATTCAATAATTTTTTCATTCTTCTAATCTTCATCGGGATATCTGGGTGTGGAGGTGGCGGTGGTGGCAGTGATAGTGGTGGTGGCAGTAATAGCGTCAGCGCTCCTTCGAATGCGCCCGCTCCTTTACCGGTAAAACTTGAGCCAACATGGACACTCGACGCGGCAGACCCTGCGGATTTAAATCTAAATGCGAGCGATGTTGACGCTATCCTAAGCCACATTTTTACCGATCAAGCGGTGCAGTCCGCAGTATTGGTGCGCAACGGGTGGATTATCGGGGAGCGTTTTTCCACGGGTGTTGATATCGACACGCTTGGGACTAGCTGGTCTGTTGCCAAAAGTTTTTACGCCGCCTTAATCGGGATTGCCATAGAGGAAGGCTGGATAAGTAGCCTGAATCAACCAGCAAGCGAGTTTTTAAGCGAATGGGTCGATAGCGACAAGGAGGCTGTCACTATCCAAGATATCCTGGAAATGCGCGCGGGTTACGGCGCGAATAACGGTATTTACAATGAAACGGATCAAACAAAGTTTGCGATCGATTTTCCAAAAACACGGGATGAGGGCACGACATTTGAATACTCAAATCCGACATCCCAGCTGATAGAGCCGATTATTCTAAGGGCGACGGGTTTGGATGCGCAGGCCTACCTGGCCGAAAAAATTCTATTGCCGATTGGTATTGATCCAAACCTAGTGGGCATGTGGCTGGATCGGTCCGGCACAAATCCCCTCACTTACATGGGGCTGGATATGACGCCATTGGACATGGCCAAATTCGGCCTACTTTATGCGCGCAATGGCGAATGGGACGGTAACCAAATCGTACCTGGTAGCTACGTGCAAACAAGCCTGGCTGCACAAACTGACTTTTATGGCTTACATTGGTGGGTCTTGAATGGCGCGTTCTTTGGTGCAGAGCCGCCCATCACAATTTCCGCAGCAATGGGGTTAAACGGTCAAATGATCTATGTCTGGCCTGCAGAAGACCTTGTTCTGGTGGTGCAGACACAGTACGAACATAGTGCCAACCAGGGTTACGTTTTATCTGACACCAATTTCCCTAATACGTGCGCCGCACGTAACGCTTGCCCAGGCGAAGCAGGTGCAGAGGTAGCAAGCTATGACCAGTTTGCGCTTATGCTCTTGTTGGCTGAACTGGTAAATTGATCTGCTAAACTGGTAGATCGATCTGCTGAACGAGCAGAGAGCCGACGTCACAAAAGATCTGTGCCCTAGATGGAAAAGTATTCTCTTAAGGGTTGTTTAGAAGCGTATCCACACCAACTTAACCCACTTAATCTATTAGGTAAGTCTACGCGCCGCTGGACGTGGGGTTCGTCGGGCCGCGCCCAGTCAATGCTCACCTATCGTTCTTGTCCCTGTATGACCTGAACCTATTGGTGGGGTCATCGCAAAACGATGACCCCTGCCTCTGACTAGCTATCTTCTATCTCGATGGCAACATCGTCAGCCGTGACTTTCACTTCAATAACAATGTCTGTGGGCAACAAATCTACAAGGGTCAACTCGCCAGAGAGTTGATCAAACGTAATAGAATCGTCGATCAGAGTGCTACCCACTACCGTAATGGCGCGGCCGTTAAGCACAAAGGAATTTTCAGTAACCTCACTGAGTAGGCCTGACAGTTCATCCTCATCCGAATCGTCGTCAGATGAAGACGATGAAGTACCGACCAAACCATCATCATTTTCAAACTCAACTTCACAATTCGTCACCCAAGAGTTTGAGGAGTATCTCAAATGTGGGAGATTGGAGTATGGTTTTCTACGAGTACAATGCGAATCACGCCATCATGAAAAACTAGTCGCTTTCAGTTGCAAACGTCGCGGCTTCTGTCGGGGACGCCCAGCCCATCTTGCGGAGCACGGCGTATGGCAGATAGTGCTGAACGGCTGGTTGATGAGGTTTTGCCGGAGAAACCCATTCAGCAATTGGTGTTGAGTGTACCCTTCCAACTATATTTTCTGTTTGCGGCCCAACCTGAAGTGATGAGTAAAGTGCTTGCCATTGTTCAC
>JBLHQQ010000320.1:0-3222 GCA_047625245.1 Candidatus Azotimanducaceae bacterium | reverse complement strand
GGTCACGTGTTCCAGTTCATATCGGATTGGGAGGACCCCGCCGATGAGTTTGAAATACTTCGACACACGAGTGAGAAGACCGGTGCCAAGGGCACTTTCACCTTGTTGCAAATGGATCTACAACCAGAGTTATGGCGCCAGCAATTAAGTATGTTGGAAGCAGCTCAAGCAGAAGGTTTGGACATCCGTGGTCAGGTATTATCGCGTCCAGTTGGTATGATGATGGGCCATCCGGCGTCCATGAGCCCGTTTTATCAGCGGCCCACTTTTGTGTCCCTCGAAGGCTTGTCGGCAGAGGAGAAGTTGGAGCAGCTTCGTGACCCGGCAATTAAAGCCAAAATCCTCAGCGAAGAAAATGACAATCCCCACATTTTCGTCAAAATTTTCAATAGCCGCTTCGACAAGATGTATCCCCTTGAAGAACCGATAGAGTACTTACCTGCCCGGGATAGTTCGGTCGCGGACCGCGCGAAAGCCGTCGGCGAACATCCAGAATCCTGGTTGTATGACTATCTGTTAGAAAATGAAGGTCAGGCCCTCGTTTATATTCCTGCGGCTAACTTCGCAGAAGATGTCATTCCTCAGCTACTGACTCACCCCTATACTGTGAGTGCCCTGGGAGACGGTGGCGCGCATGTGGGTTCGATTTGCGATACCAGTGCCAATATTTACGTACTCACAAAATGGGTAAAGGATCTCGGTCAAATCGAGCTAGCTAAGGCGATCAACCTGCTTACGCGGCAGCCAGCAGAATTATATTCGCTGTATGATCGCGGGTTGATTGCTGAGGGCTATAAAGCGGACATTAATATCATTGATTTGGACGCTTTAAAGCTTAAGACGCCGCATATTGTTTTTGATTTACCTGCCGGTGGTAAGCGCTTTCTGCAAGATGCCGACGGCATTTGCGCAACGATTAAGTCCGGAGAAGTTATTTTTGAAAATGGCGTGGCAACGGGTGCGCTGCCTGGCAAGTTGGTCCGAGGTAAACAAATTGATCCCGCCGTTGCAGTCGGCTAGCCGAGCTTCATTTCGGTTCGATTAGGGTAGAATGAAATATAGTCTTTGAGTTCTCTGACTTCCTCATAGGGAGCCTCATAACTCCAGACGATATTGTCTTCGGTTGAGCCGCTAACCTCCAGTTGCCAATAACTGGCGTGGCCTTTGAAAGGGCAGTAGGTCGAATGGTCAGTTTTGGAAAAGTACTCTGGTTTCATTGCTGATTGTGGTAAATAGACCACGTCAGCATGCTTTGTCTCGCTGACCAATAGCGCATCAGTGGTTTCCGCGATCACCGTACCCTGATAGCTGATCGTGGCGGTTTGACCCACGGGTTCAATGCCAACGGCGTAGTCGGGTATGCGTGCGAGAATTTTTTCTCTTGACGGAATCATTTTAAATTGTGGCATGGATGATCTCTCTGTGAACTCTTTGGTCTAGCACATCCCGATATCTTATCAGCAGAGAATAGATTTGCATCCGATGTTGTCACGCATGCATCATGTGCTCTTCAATTTATTCAGGTAGTTGTATGGCCACCGGTGTTTGGGAACCCGCAAAACCCGTTTCTGTCAGCCGAGAAAAGCTGACTCAGTACCTAGAAGTGCTCAAGAACATCAATCTTGAAGCCCTGGAGCTAGAGCTGCCAGAAACCTTGCAAAAGTCCGATTCCAGCTTAATGAAGCTTAGCCAGGATCAATGGCAGGCGGCGGAAAGTCTCGATGACGATGCCATTCAGGTATTGATTCGATTTTTCACGCTGGCAGAGATGCAACTGCCCAATTGGTCCGCTGGGCAGACTTCTCCTGTGATCTATCTGGTTAGGATACTGAAGCGTAGGAGCACGTTTAGTGCGGATCTAAAACAGTGGATTAAGGCTAATACCGACAATCGGTACCTGCCGAATGGCGCGGTCTTACTCTGATCAATTTTCGCGTATAATGCCGCGCTTCTAATGTCCGGGATCGTTTCCTCATGACTACTACTACTGCAGACAGAACAGCCAGTATCCAGCGTGATACTTTGGAAACCAAGATTGCCGTCGAGCTCAATTTGGATGGTGAAGGACGTAGTCAGTTCGATACTGGGCTACCCTTCCTTGATCATATGATGGATCAAATTGCCCGCCACGGCATGATTGATATTAGTGTTAAGGCGGATGGTGACCTAGAAATCGATGCTCACCATACGGTCGAAGACATCGGCATTACCCTCGGTCAAGCAATGGCTAAGGCCGTTGGAGACAAAAAAGGTTTGACTCGATACGGTCATGCCTACGTGCCGCTTGATGAGGCGTTGTCCCGGGTGGTGATTGATTTCTCCGGCCGGCCAGGGCTTGAATTTAATGTCGATTTTGTCCGCTCCCATGTGGGTGACTTTGACGTCGACTTATTTCACGAGTTCTTCCAAGGGTTTACCAATCACGCTAATGTCACGCTGCATGTCGATAATTTGCGGGGTGAAAATGCTCATCACCAGATCGAAACAATATTTAAAGCATTTGGTCGGGCCTTGAGAATGGCGATTACGCCGGACTTGCGAATGGCCGACAAAATGCCTTCGACGAAAGGAACCTTGTAGTGCAAATTATTCCGGCTATCGATTTTAAGGATGGCAAGGTCGTCAACCTCAAGCAAGGCCAATTAGACAAGTCCACAACCTATTCTGATGATCCTGTTGGCATGGCGGATCGTTGGGTTTCGGAAGGGGCTGAGCGGCTTCATCTAGTTG
Source organism: Candidatus Azotimanducaceae bacterium (assembly GCA_047625245.1). Classification (GTDB taxonomy): domain Bacteria; phylum Pseudomonadota; class Gammaproteobacteria; order Pseudomonadales; family Azotimanducaceae; genus JAHRVQ01. The sequence goes on along the minus strand of JBLHQQ010000320.1, from coordinate 492 downwards.
ATCTCGACGGCGCCTTTGAGGGCAAACCGGTTAATCACGAGGCGATTGGCCGAATCGCGAAAAATCATCCGGACCTAACAATACAGTTGGGCGGCGGCATTCGCTCGGCGAAGATCATAGAGGGTTACCTCGAAGCGGGCGTGAACTACGTCATTATTGGTACCAAAGCGGTCGAAGAACCAGAGTTTGTTGGTGAAATGTGCAAGCGTTTTCCTGGCCACATCATAGTCGGCCTTGATGGCTTGCATGGCATGGTTGCCACGAATGGTTGGAAAAAGGTCACAGACATTAGCGTTAAAAGCCTGGCTTTATTGTTTCAGGCTGATGGAATTGAATCGATCGTTTACACCGATATTGGCAAGGACGGCATGATGGGTGGCGTAAATCTTCATGCCACCAGAGATCTTGCGGAGAGTATTTCTGTGCCTGTAATTGCCTCGGGTGGGGTAACGGATATGGCAGATATTGAGGCTCTATTGAAAGCCAATCAGG
>JBLHQQ010000319.1:0-3307 GCA_047625245.1 Candidatus Azotimanducaceae bacterium | reverse complement strand
GGCGTGGGACGCGCCATAGACCAGTACTGCAAAGCCTAAACCGACTTGTATAATACCGAGACCAAACTTAGCCGGCGTCGTCGGTTCTAGTCCGCTGGCCGATAGCTTGACCCAAAGCCAGGCGAACAGCGGCGCGCAAACGATGATAAAAAACGGATTAAAAGCCTGAAACATTCCGGCGGTAAGATTACCCTTGTCGATGTTGCGATCCGTAAAGAGGGTTAATGAAGATCCAGCCTGTTCGAACAATGCCCAGAAGAAAACCGAGGCGATGATGAGAATTAACATCACCAGCATTCGATCACGTTCAATGACGGTACATTTTTGTAAAGAGAACCAAATAGTCCAGACAACCACGATCGTGCCTAGTGCCAACAATGCAAAGCCTAGTTCAGACGTGCGCTGAATGATTTGCCAAATTGCGATCACCGAGATAAAGCCAACCCCATATATCAACTGCTCTCGGGTCAAAAAGGGTGCAACGCGTTCCGTTAAGAACTCAGGAGCAGGCGGTTCACCATATCCTTGCAGGTGACTTCGGAATACCTGGAAGACTAGAAGACCGAAAAGCATACCGATTCCCGCCAGACCAAAGCCGTACTTCCAGCCATAGGTTTCGCCAAGGTAGGCGCAAGCTAACGTTGCCGTGAAGGCACCAATATTGATCCCCATATAGAATATTGTGAAGCCTCCATCCCGACGAGGATCTGTCACGCCGTAGAGTTGGCCGACGATGGTCGAGATGTTGGCTTTGAGAAAGCCGACGCCGACAATGATAAAGGCCAGCGAGAGATAGAAGGCCTGAGTATGGATGCCGCTGCGGACGACTTCACCGCCGATGAGTTGTGCTGCTGGTCCCTCAAACGCCATGCCGAAGTGTCCTAAAACCAGCAGCACAGCACCGAAGGTCACTGCTTTTCGATATCCCAGGTATCGGTCAGCGATCAATCCACCGATCAGGGGCATAGCGTAGACAAGGGATCCATAGCTGCCATAGATAAGACTCGCTTCTTTATCCCCGAACAGGAAGTGCTTGGTCAGATAGAGTACTAGTAGGGCGCGCATCCCGTAGTAACTAAAGCGCTCCCACATCTCAGTAAAAAACAAAACGAACAGACCTTTAGGGTGGCCTAAAAATTCATCGGGTTGTGCAAGCGCGGTATTGCTCATAGGCCATTACTTATTTTCTGCTCGTGTGGTTCTGTTGTAACAGAGAACCAGAGTGATTTCACTTCTTACACAAGCTGTGGACAAGACTGCTACAGTCCCGTCATGCAAAATCCGACTCGAATTGTAATCGCCTTACTACTCATCGTTGCCGGTTCTCTTGCCTGGTACTTTGATTTATTTGACTACCTCAGCACCGAGCGCTTGCAGGACGCGAAAGACACGTTTGGGATCTGGGCGCCTGTCGCATTTGTCGTGGCGTTTCTGGTGGCGCGACATGTGTTGGGTGATCGCTTTCATCAAAAGCTGCCGAAAGGTTTTGAGAAGTTGAATAGAGGTCTGCACCAATCTCCTTTCAAAGCAGTGGTACTCATTCGCCTAACGACATTTTTGCACCCCGTGGTGCACTGGGTGCTGGCAGCATCTGCCATTAAGTTGCCCCAGAGCTTGAGCTACTGCGGGCACAGTACCTCGAAAAGTGTAAAGCCTGCTTAGAAGAAATTGCAGAACCTCAGCGTGGATCTAATTATGCACCATGTGGTGCGGCACGGGGCCTTGTCTAGATTGATGCTGACTCATGATGACTGGCAATTGCTTCGTTTATGGAAGGACAAATTAGCGATAGTGGCAGCGTTCGACCCGCAGCATGCACGGCATAAAACTTCTGGTCTTGATCACAAAATACTGGAAGTCAGCCCAAAGCTAGCAGAGTTGATGGCTGGCAATGTCTTGGCAGTTCATACCTACCACCCGGTAATTTTCTCCGGCAATTATCCTCTAGAAGCTGAAGCTCAACACAAGAAGGTTTTTAAGACGCTGATGGATGATGTTAGTTTGCCAAAGGAGCAACAGATGCTGATAAACGCGGCGCCAGTGTTTGGCGTGCAGCAGGCTGAAGAGTCTATAGACTCCAATATTGTGGTTATGGGGGAAATCTCTCGAAGTATGGTGGCGGACTTGATGATCGGCAAGACCATCCAGCCAAAGGCCAGTCGCGGATGCGTCACTACAATGAATTCATCACGGTCGAGGAACTCACCAATCTTGTCACGTTCCTTGAGTCTCGCTACGAAATTTTGGTGCCGACCACCTATGGTTACTAGTGATCGAATCCGGGTGCAGGTGCGTTCAGCAGTGTTTTGATTTCCTATGGCAGGTCTGAGACGCAGGCTCACGTTACCGTTACTGTCATTCTACGGACTTGGCAGTATTGTGGGTGCCGTTATCTATGTCTTGTAGGGCGAGGTCGCCTTTCAACGGCGGTGATTTGCCACGGATTTGTCGGATACTTTCAACTCTATATCGGATTAAGTAGCCCGGTCGTTATTGTACTGCTGTGTGTAGCTATGTTTCTGATTGCAAGTTGGGGTATGAGAGAGTCTGCGCTTCTGGTCGCAGTCATCACTTTTCTGGAAGTGGGTGGACTTTTGCTGTCGCTGCATTTCTTGCGTTCTATGCCTTTATCGGTTTCGAGCATATTGTGAGCGTTGCGGAAGAGGTTATAGAACCAGGGATAACAATGCCCAGGGGCATGATGCCAGCGCAATGCATACAGTGAGCCTCATCGGGATGTTGGCGATTTTGAATGGCGCGCTCGTTCAGATCATTGTGTCTGCCCGGGTTCTGTATGGTATGGCGGATCGAAAGCTTCTTCCGCAATTCTTTGCCAAGGTAAATACTTGGACCAATACTCGTCCTAAATACATTCATGATCAGTCTTGCAGTGATGCTGTTGGCCCTGTCATTTGAATTGGTTGTGCTGGCATTGCTCAGTACCATCACGCTGTTTGTGCAACAGTTGTGGGCTCAGTTTTGTGGTGTTGACGTTTACTCCAGAGGTCAACGATCTTTTTAGTGAAATTCAGCTCAGTCACATTTCTGCGCTGCAGGCACGGCTGAATAAGATAGAAGGCGTGAAGAATATGGTTTCGATTTTTGATGCAAGGTACACAACGTTTGGCGACGGCACCGCGGATGTAGAACTTGCTCGCAAAGGACGGCGCTCACCTGGCTGTATGAACGTCGTCGAGAACTGCGCGAAGATCCGGTCTGTTCACGACCAGAGTCAAAGTAAGGCGACCATAGGATTCGTGCTGGCGGCGACGATGCGATTCACTACCTGCATCGATTTAAAGCGCAA
>JBLHQQ010000318.1:0-3319 GCA_047625245.1 Candidatus Azotimanducaceae bacterium | reverse complement strand
ACGGCAAACTTCGACTTCTGGGGCAGAGTGGTCAATGGCCAGGAGGCTCAACTTGATCGTTGGAAGCGAGGCGTTAGCCGAGTGGGTGCCAGAACCGGTCTCGGCGAAGCATTGGGGCAAATTTATGTTGACCGTTACTTTCCAGCTTCTTCTAAGGCAAGAATGGTTGACCTAGTTGAGAATATGCGCGCGGCCTACGGAGAGCGAATTCGCGAACTCGATTGGATGACTGAATCAACAAAGTCTGAGGCTCTGGTCAAGCTTGCAGCATTCCGAGCCAAAATTGGTTACCCGGATCAATGGTTAGATTTGGATCTGATCAAAATTCGCAAGGATGATTTGTTTGGTAATTCTCGGAGAATACGCCGGTTTTTCGAAGATAGGGATAGTGCTCGGCTAACACAGGCAACCGATAGAGAAGAATGGTTGATGACCCCGCAAACGGTGAATGCCTATTACCTTTCTAACTTCAATGAAATCGTTTTTCCTGCTGCCTTTTTGCAGCCGCCTTATTTTGACCCTGCGGTCGATGACGCTGTTAACTATGGCGCCATCGGGGTGACAATCGGTCACGAAATGGGTCACGGGTTCGATGATCAGGGTTCCAAGTCCGATGCAAACGGAATCAAACGCAACTGGTGGACCGATGGGGATCGCAATAAGTTCGAAGCAAGAACGAAAGTCCTAGGGCAGCAATTCAGCAGCTACGAACCAATCGAAGGCCACTTTATCGATGGCGACTTCACGATGGGTGAAAATATTGGTGATCTCGGCGGCCTTCAGGTTGCCCATCGCGCCTATCAACTTTCTCTCAAGGGTAAACCAGTTCCTGTCATCAACGGGTATACCGGGGACCAGCGCTTTTTCCTATCCTATGCCCAGAGCTGGCGCGGAAAGCGACGGGAAGAGGTAATGCTACGGCTTCTAAAATCTGACCCCCACTCCCCCGCAAAGTATCGCGTCAATGGTATCGTGCGAAACGTGGAAGCGTGGTATCAGGCTTTCGATGTCAAAGCTGGTGACGACTTATACCTGCCCCCGGAACAACGCGCTTCCATTTGGTAAGTAATGCTGAAGCTAAACCGATGCCCGTGTGATTAGTGTGACGGTGAGGTTGGCGAATAGTTCGACCGACTAGTTCGGCCGAACTATTCCCGGCATAATTCAGCCAAACATTCATGAATTACAGTTATGACCATTCGTCTCGAGTCCGATCCAACGGTCGCAAACCTGGCGCTCAACGAAGTCGGTTGGGTTGGCGTTGACCGCCATAGTGCTGAAATCCGGGAGCAGACCCAGTATCTGAAATCCAATAGTGGATTAGCAGGTCTAGAAGTACTGGACCCCCAGGAAATTGAGAAGGCGAAGGACACATTTTATCGTGACGGATTCGTCGTCATCCAAAATGCTTTGACCTGTGATCAACTTGCAGCGCTTCAAAATGGTTGCGATAGAGAAATACATTCTCTTCTCGAGAACGACCTGGCAAGAGCTGGCAACCGGGGTTCCCACAGGTACTCATTTGGTAGCGCGAGCCGAACAGGCCAGCTAATGCACTGCCCCGAGTGGACCATGCTACTCGATCTACCCACCGTTACACCGATCATCACCGCGATATTCGATAGCCCTGATTACATCGCCATAGGCGGTGGTGGAGATTTTTGTCTGCCTGGAGCGACGAAATATCAACCACTACACTCGGACATGGCAGACCGAATCCAGCATGAACATAAAGGCAAGACCTACACCTTCGGCTCATTTTTTGATCCTCAAGGAAAGCTGAACTATCGAGATCTACCTTGCCCCTTCGTTTGTTGTAATTTCTTGATCAATGACGCAACAGCAATCAACGGACCCACAAGACAAATTCCTGGTACCCAAAACAGCCAAATCGAAATACCCTCCCTCTCAAGCGAACCTGAATGGATGAGGTTGAGCACTGTATGCCCCGCTCCAGCAGGCAGCGTCATGATTCGCGATGTGCGTGCCTGGCATGGAGGCACTCCGAACCTTTCCAACGAAGTACGGGCGATTCCGAATGTCGAATTTAATGCGCCCTGGTACCGATCCCCCGTCAATCGATCAATGCCCAGACACTTGTTTGAAGAACTGTCGGACCACGGCAAGGCAGTGGCCCGATCTGTCGTCGCGGACTACGACGAGAACCTTGGCATTACGCGGGTTAAAGCCCTCTAGGGGTTTCTAAGGTATCTCGTTAATGCTGAGGTGCATAAGCAGTGGCGAGGCTGATTTTGGATACAAAAAGGCCTCCGAAGATTTTCAGCAAAAGTAGCATCCAGTCGCAGGTGACTAGTTGCTATACTTTTCTTTAAAGCGATCAAAAAGTTCTTGTTGAGTGCCTCGAATCTCGACAGCACGGCCATCAATATAAGCACCCCTTACTTGATTAGTTCTCATGTCGAGGGCATCGCCGATCGATATAAACAGCGTGGCACGCTTGCCTGTCTCAATAGTCCCCAGCTCATCAGCAATACCAAGAATTTCTGCATTGCCGCTGGTGATCAGTGCTACAGCTTCTTCACTGCTTAATCCATAACCCGCAGCAGTACCGGCAATAAATGGCAGATTACGACCAGAAGCAGGTTCCATGCGACTCTTCGCAGCCAGACCAATCTTGAATCCTGCGGCCTTAAAAAGAGCGGGACGGCTAAAGTTTTCATCAATTGCACTGTCCACTGTTGAGGGGAGTCCCAGAACGTGCTGAACGATGATCGGCACCTGGCGCTCTAATACTAAATCTTTGACCTGGAGTGCCTCACGAGCACCTACCAGCACAACTCTAGGCACTTCCATATCTCGAGCAAAATTCAGCGCATCGACAATTTCCCGGGCCCGTTCAACATGGATAAACAACTGGGCATCTCCTTCGAGCACTCGCGCCACAGCATTCAGTTTAAGGTTTACGTCTACGCCACCTACTTTCGCATCGGTAAAGAGTTCAGTCAGAGAATCAATGTGGCCTTGATATTTGTCGTCTTTTTCGAAATCCAATTTTTGTCGAAGTACGTCAACTTTAGGTTTGAGTTGTCGCGGCCAATACACATGCATCGCGTCATCGGACTTGATTGAGGCGTCCTCCCAGTTCCAGGCATCCAGTTGAACCACGGAAGAATTCCCGGCCAGCAATCCTCCTTTCGGAGTAACCTGGGCCGTCAGGACACCGTTAAACCGGTAGGTCGGAATTGTCTCTGAATCGGTATTGTAAGCCACCAGAGACCGCACCGAGGCGTTCAGTCCGCCCCGTTCACGATCATCGACAGTACCGCGAACATTATTCACTTCAACCAGGCCGAGCCGT
>JBLHQQ010000317.1:0-3319 GCA_047625245.1 Candidatus Azotimanducaceae bacterium | reverse complement strand
TTATATCTATCCTCCAGCACCCTCAATGCGAATCGTCGGTGACATCATTGCCTACGCCACAGAACACATGCCCAAGTTTAATACCATTTCAATTTCGGGCTACCACATCCAAGAAGCCGGTGCCGATGCAACGCTGGAATTAGCGTATACGCTGGCAGATGGCAAGGAATACATTAAGACTGCGTTAGCCGCTGGTTTGGATATTGATCAGTTTGCGCCGAGGCTTTCTTTCTTTTGGGGCATTGGCATGAACTTCTACATGGAGATCGCCAAAATGCGCGCAGCACGACTGTTGTGGGCACGCATTGTCAGTGAGTTTGAACCCAAAAACGTCAAGTCAAAGATGTTGCGAACCCACAGCCAAACATCTGGCTGGTCGCTGACTGAACAGGATCCTTACAACAACGTGGTCCGCACCACTATCGAAGCCATGGCAGCCGTGTTTGGCGGTACCCAGTCCCTGCATACCAACTCGCTAGATGAGGCGATTGCACTACCCACTGAGTTCTCATCAAGAATAGCGCGCAACACCCAGCTCGTTATCCAGGAGGAAACAGGTATTACTAAGGTAGTTGATCCCTGGGGCGGCTCCTACATGATGGAAAGCCTAACTCAGGAAATGGCAGATAAAGCCTGGGCGCTAATTGAGGAAATTGATGAGCTAGGCGGCATGGCAACTGCCATTGAATCTGGTTTACCTAAACTGAAAATTGAAGAAGCCGCTGCCCGTAAGCAAGCAAGGATCGACCGCGGCGAAGATGTGATTGTCGGCGTAAACAAATACCAACTGGACACAGAAGATGATGTCGAGATACTGGAAATTGATGACAAGGCTGTTAGGGAATCGCAGATTAAGCGACTCGGTGAAGTTCGCGCCGCGCGAGACGAGGCTAAAGTACAAGCGGCTCTCGCAGCCTTAACTGAATGTGCAAAGACAGGTGGCGGTAACTTGTTGGCGCTCAGCGTGGAAGCAGTCCGGGAAAGAGCAACAGGAGGCGAGATCTCAGGTGCTTTAGAAGTTGAATTTGGTCGGTTTAAGGCACAGGCGCAAACAGTCTCAGGCGTCTACGGTGGTGCTTATGCTGAAGATGAAAACTGGCAACTCATCCAGAGCGATATCAATGCGTTTGTAACGCAACATGGTCGCAGGCCAAGAATGCTCGTATGCAAGATGGGCCAGGATGGACATGATCGCGGTGCCAAGGTGATTGCAACGGCATTCGCCGATGTCGGTTTCGATATTGACTTGTCGCCTATGTTTGCCACACCGGCTGAAGTTGCCCGACAGGCCATCGAAAACGACGTGCACGTTGTGGGTGTTTCATCCCAGGCGGCAGGTCACAAGACACTAATACCTGATTTGATCAGCGCACTAAAAGCAGAGGGTGCGGACGATATTGTCGTTGTTGCTGGTGGCGTAATACCGCGTCAGGACTATGACTTCCTGCAAAAGGCTGGTGTAAAAGGTATTTTTGGGCCCGGCACAAAAATACCTGAATCTGCCCGCGATGTGCTAACAGCGATCAACGAATCACATGGCGCTTGAATCAGAACTCCATTTGCAACTACAACAACTGCTGGCTGGTCATCGGCGTAGCCTGGCGAAGGCGATCACGCTAGTAGAAAGCAAGAAGCCAAAAGATCGGGTAGCTGCCCAACAGCTGCTTGAAGCTGCATTGCCTTATAGTGGCAATAGCATTCGCATCGGTATATCAGGATCTCCCGGCGTTGGGAAATCTACCTTCATCGAAGCCTTTGGGTTGCATCTGATCAGTCAGGGGAAAAAGGTCGCTGTACTTGCTGTTGACCCTTCATCACCTGTGGCCGGTGGTTCAATTTTAGGTGACAAGACGCGCATGAGCGAGTTGTCGCGACACGATGATGCGTTCATTCGACCTTCTCCGGCTGGAATCACCCTGGGCGGCGTTGCGCAGAAGACAAGAGAAACAAAACTGTTCTGCGAGGCTGCAGGTTACGACGTCGTATTGGTTGAAACGGTCGGGGTTGGTCAGTCGGAATACCAGGTCGCGCAAATGGTGGACTTCTTTCTGGTGTTGATGCTGCCGAGCGCTGGCGATGAGTTACAGGGTATCAAGAAAGGCATCATCGAATTGGCAGACGCATTGGTGATCAATAAGGCAGATGGCGATTCGTTGCAGCAAGCAAAGCGAACCCAGGGACACTACCAATCAGCGGTTCATCTGTTCAGCGGCGATTCACAGTGGACACCACCCGTGCTCACCTGCTCTGCCCTTGAAGGCCATGGTATCAGTGAGGTCTGGCAAACGATCATCGAGTACGAAATCCAATCGCTAGGCGGCGGCCTTAAAGAATCCAAACGAGCAGAACAGAATTTGTCTTGGATGAATAACCTTGTACATGAAATGTTCGAAGCGAAGTTAGCTGGCAACCAGCAGTTAAACCACGTCAAAAAGAAACTGGAACAGCAGGTTAGACAGGGTACGGTGTCTGCGTTTGCAGCGGCAAAAGAAATTATCGACAGTATGTGACGTGCAGTCTGGGACTCGCAGCCCTGAGAGCGCTCCGAGTTGGTGCGGCATTAGGTGGCGCCATCACTGTAAGTGATATTGCCGTGACGGCATCATGGGTCAGTGCGTTGATTCACCCCAACCAGCTTCAAGAAAAAAAACAGGACGTCCTGATTGTTTTTCTTGCGGCGCCCTTTTTTTCTATGCACTATGGTCATTCAAACTCCTGAGATGCCTGCTACCCAATTTGGCTGGAGTGGATTAGCGCGAAGCTATTCAACGTCGCCTAAACCAACGCATTAAATAGAGATCAATATCATCGAGATCAATTTGAGAGGGAAAGTCAACTTGAAATATCTAAATCCAACTACACTGCCATCCAGAAAGCGTTCGGCTCGCCGTGCACTGACGGTTATTAGTACTCTAGCTGCTTTTACTATACCGACATTATCCTTCGCCGAAATCGGCGATGTGGATGCTAATATGGAAGTCGTCACAGTGATTGCTCGAAATACTGAGGAATCATTACAAGATGTACCTGTCGCCGTCACCACAATTAGTGGGGAAGCAATGGATACCTTCCGCATAGACGAGGCATCCGACCTAGTCAGTCGAATTCCTGCGCTTAACGTTTCTATTGGGGGCTCCGGTTCCGGTGCGCAAATTACCCTACGTGGTGTCGGGTCATCCTCGATCTCTAATGCGTTTGATTCAGCGGTTGCACTCAACTTTGACGGTATTTCAGTCAGTACTCAGCGATTGCTACAAAGCGCCTTCTTTGACGTTGAACAGATCGCCTTATTGAAAGGGCCACAATCTCTCTATTTCGG
>JBLHQQ010000316.1:0-3337 GCA_047625245.1 Candidatus Azotimanducaceae bacterium | reverse complement strand
GGACTTGCCAGTCCAGATTAAATCTTCGATCTCCAAGGTAAGAAGTGAGTTCAGGGTTCTGTTTCAAGCGTCGTTACCAGTGTTTCGCAAATATTTGATGCAGCGTTGCACCTTCGGTCTGCACCGGTTTTACATCGGCAAGGCTGGTGGAGGCGAGCAGCCATAAACAAAGTAGGGTAGTCATATTGCGCATTGTGATTATTTCCAATAGTCCCGAGTGTTCTTCTCATTTTCGACCATTTATAAACTTCATTCGTCGTTAAGCCAAATAATTCACTTACTAGGCGCTCGTGAATTATCCCACTTGGGATCTTGCTAGGTTTATCATGCTTTGCAAAGCTCTATAAGGAATCAGTAGGTGCCTGCTACAGAATCACAAAATAAAACACAGAAGCTGCATGCAAACTCAGCGAGCAATCCACTCAGCGAGCCATGTGTGATGGTGATTTTTGGTGCCTCCGGGGACCTAACCAAAAGGCTGCTGGTGCCGGCACTTTACAATCTGGCCTGTGATGACCTGCTTGCACCCAACTTTGCGGTGCTCGGGACTGGGCGCAGCGAGATGACGAACGAGAGTTTTAGAGACAGCATGGCGAGCGAAGAAAATGGTCTTCGAGCTTTTCATACCCGTAATACATTTGACGAAGGTGCTTGCGACGAGTTGTTATCTAGATTCCACTTCGAGAGCGCGAATATTGATGTCGAAGGTTTTACACGACTCAAAGCAACGGTTGCGGCCCTCGATGAGAAGTATCAGGCGGGTGGCAATGTTTTGTTTTATTTTGCCATGGCGCCAAGGTTCTTTGGTGACCTTTGTGAAAATCTTTATAAGGCCGGTTTTCAAGACAGCGAGGGTTGGAAACGGATTATCGTCGAGAAGCCCTTCGGTAATGATTTGCAGTCTGCCCTGGATCTCAACAGTGAAATCCTTAAGCACTGGAGAGAGGATCAGATTTTTCGAGTGGATCACTATCTGGGTAAAGAGACCGTGCAGAATATTCTCGCCTTTCGCTTTTCCAACGGCATGTTCGAGCCACTATGGAACAAAAATCACATTGATAATATTCAGTTCAATGTTTGTGAGTCGGTGGACGTAAAGGGCCGGGGCGGATATTACGACAGTTCTGGAGTTCTGCGAGACATGATGCAAAACCATATGTTCCAGATGCTATCTTACATTTGTATGGAGCCGCCGAGCTCCTTTGACGCTGATGCCATTCGAAATGAGAAAGCCAAGGTGCTTGAGTCCGTCAGAATTTACGACCAGGACAGCGTTCAAGATAATGTTGTTCGAGGACAATATGGTCCTTCCTTGGACGAGTCGGGTGATGAGGTTCAGCCGGGCTATCGAGGTGAAGCGGACGTCAACCCAGAATCCAATACTGAAACATTTGCCGCGGCGAAGTTGCAAATTGATAACTGGCGCTGGCAGGGTGTACCAATCTATTTGCGTTCAGGAAAGGCGCTGTGGAAACGTGGTACAGAGATTGTTATTGAGTTTAAGAAACCTCCGGAGAAGATATTCAAGGGCACCAGCGTTGTAGAGTTAGAAGCCAATCGCCTAGTCTTTCATATTCAACCTTATCAGGGCATAGAGCTAATGTTTCAGGCCAAAACGCCGGGCCCAACCGTTCAATTGCAAAATGTTGATATGAGTTTTGATTATGGAGATGCCTTTAACGCGTCTCGATACACGGGCTATGAGGTGATGATCTATGCCTGCTCCCGGGGCGATGCCACTCTCTTCTCGCGGGGTGATCTGGTGGAAGCAGCCTGGCGGATTGCCCAGCCAATGTTGGATTACTGGTCGGCAACCCCAGCACCTGACTTCCCGAATTATTCTCGAAGTTCCTGGGGTCCTAAGTCTGCCTATGAGCTGTTAGAAAAAGACGGCCGTCGGTGGTTTGAAATTGTTACTGCTGGCGTGCTTGAACAATCTTTGATATTCAAAGGCGCAGATCCCCTGCTGCTCAAAGCAGTCATTCTGGCGATGCAGTCTTTAAGTAAAGAAACAGGCGATATGGTCATACAACAGGGCGATATCTCCGATGACATGTACTTTATTTGCCGTGGTGAAGTTGATGTACTTGATAGCGAAGGACAGGTCGTGAGCCAAATGAGTGAGGGCGATTTCTTCGGTGAAATCAGCCTATTGATGGCGAAAGCTAGAACGGCGAGCGTTCGAGCCAAAACCCAATGCGACCTATTTGTGCTGAGCAAAAGGCACTTCAGCCGCATCCTCCGAGAGCACCCGCAGTTTGCCGAGGCCATGTTGCAGGTCGCAAAAGAGCGGTATGATCTCAGAGTATCTCTCGGTGACTTAATCGAATCGGACGCCTAGCTGCGCTTACTTTTTGCTGTTCTGTTGTTTAGTACCCTGCTTCTCAGCAGCATTGTTAATGAGTGCCGAGCGATACAACAGGATCGCAGGGATTAGCGCGAAGGTCGCGACAATTAATGCAGCCTGAAGCGAAACGTATTTACCAATGGCGCCAAGGATCGGGCCGCCTCCTACCTGGCCGATTCCATCGGCCTGAGCTTGCATCGAAAATACCGTTGCGCGAGTAGATGACTGCAGATTTCGATTAAGCCATATAGCGGTTAACGGCCCCTTTATGGTGCGAAGAATCGCGATCCCAAAATAACAAACAATCGCGAAGTAAAAGTTACCTGACAAAGCGAATGCCATCACACTCAACACCAGTAATGCACTGGCAAAGGACAGGATCAGCACGACGCGACGATAGTTGGAAGTATCGACAAAGCGACGAACACATTCTAGTGCGAGAAATGCACCGATGGTTGCGCCAGCGCCCATCAGGCCCCACCAGATAATTGAATCCATGCCTGCAACGAGAGGAAATTCAAAAGATTCAATCAAGAAGGGTGCGTTCAAACGGTCAAAACCTTCACTGAACATGCCCTCGAAAAACGCGATAGCCAAAATCGTCAGTAGCACCGGGCTGGCTCTTACGAGATCGATACCGGCAGAGAAGGTGAACTTCATTTGATGCCAGCTAGACCGATCCGACTCCTCCACCTGGCGGTAGTTCTTTTCATCCATAAAGAAAATTGAAAATAGCCCGAGGCCAGCAAGGCCTAAGCTACCGACAATGATCGGCAGGGCGAGATCGACCAACGCGAGCGCGATACAGAGGCCAATCCCTACTAACATACCCACTTGACCAATTTGGCTGGCCAGGATGAAGGATTTATTGGCGCGCTCTACGCCAATCTCATCTGAGATCCATGCCTGACTCGCGCCGCTTAGAAAAGTAAATCCTGCTCCCCAGATAATCTGGCTAAGCAGAATCATTTCAAAAGTGGGGAAAAAAGC
>JBLHQQ010000315.1:0-3338 GCA_047625245.1 Candidatus Azotimanducaceae bacterium | reverse complement strand
CGCCATTGCTTCTTTGAAGAACGAATTGGGCACAGTCAATGAGGACGTTGCAGCCCTGATTGCGACCATGCAAAGTGCCATTGATGAGTCCAATGCGTTTATCGCAGAGCTCAAGCAGGAATAAACTATTTGATCACGCGGGCGAAGGTGTAATCAGGGTCTGCTCCTAACACCCTTCGCACCACACCTCGCAATTTTGGATGCTGCAGATAAGCTGACCCTGTTTCCGCCATCGGCAACACCGCTACATCGTCCTTGATTAATTTTTGCAGATGGTCCGCTGCCGCCATTCTTTGCCCTGGGTCGGCACTATTCATTAGCTTGGCTAACCAGACGTCATACTCCTCGCTCACATAACGACCGGCATTGTTTTCGTTATAAGACGCCATAAGATCCGCGTAAGTGACGACATCATCAAAATCCGGATACCAACTCGCCAGCGCGATATCAAATTGCTGACGATTCACCTTATCGATGTATTGTTTGAAGGTTTGTTGATCAACTTTCACATCCATACCTAGATTCTGTTTGATCAGTCCCTGAAAATACTCGGCAATCTTCGCCCCGGTTGGAGAAGTTGTACTCAGAATGGTAATGGCCGGTAACTGATCAACACCGAGTTCTAACCGTACTTCTTCGACGAGTTTTTTTGCTTGCAGCAGATCGCGATCAATCGGTGCCAAAGGAAACTCGTTAATAAACTTGTCGTTTACCCCGTTTAACCAGGAGGGAAAGAACGAATGGGCCGGCTTATAGCCAGGAATCCCAATCACTTTGTTCACAAACTCATTCGGATCGAAAATTAGCTGGATAGCCCGCCTCAATTTCTTATGGCTCATCAAGGAATCTTCAGTGTGGTTAAATCGCAAATATGCCATGCCACCGGTGACAAAGGTCCGCAAACGCATTCCCTGTGTTGCCGCATCGTTGACGGTATCGGCGCCCATTCGAGCTAAGGCGATACGCCCGTCTCGAAACAGATTTAAGCGGGTACGGTTGTCCTCGGTAATGTAGCCAACGTTCAGTTCATTGAGGGTGATTGTGTCGGCGTTCCAATAGCCTGGGTTCTTCACCAGAGTCATTTCTGCACCGTGTACCCAGCCAACCAATTTAAATGGACCGTTATATAAAAGCTTATCGGGTTCCGCGCCATAACCTTCACCCATCGCTTTATGGAACTTTTGATTAACTGGATAAAACGCCGAATGATTCATCACCGTGATGCAGTATCCACAAGCACCCTCTAAATCGACCTGCAGGGTAAGGTCATCGACGGCTTTGACGCCGAGGTCAGTCACCGGCAGTTCGCCCTTTTGAATTTTCTCGGCATTCAGGATCGGATACATAATCGCCGCATAGGGAGCTGCAGTCGCAGGATCATTCAGCGTGCGCCAGGCGTAGACAAAATCGTGGGCTGTCACTTTGGAACCATCGCTCCAGGTCGCATTGTTCCTGAGCTTAAAAATAATGCGCTTGCCGCTTTGTTGCCAGGAAGTCGCGACACCCGGTACCAACTTGCCCCGCTGGTCATAACGGACCAGGCCCTCATTCACATGGCCAAGAATAAAAAAACTGACCAAATCCGTTGTGCGCAGACTATTGAGGTTGGGTGGCTCTTGAGTCAAGGCAATGGTGATCGACTGTCGTTCAAAATCAACCGCTCCTTCAGATGAAGAGGCCGAAGCCAATGCTGACGTGATTACCGCCGTAAATGCAGTTGTAAATACAAGTTTCAGAACAAAAATAGAGTAAAGCCGAGGCTGACGCATGCAAACAAAAATCCAGAATCAAGGGGCTAATTGTGCCACGTTCATCTTGCCTATGCAGGCATCAAACCGACCTTCAGACCGAACTTCAGACCAGCATTTGGAATGGGTTACACTGCTTTAATGATGGATCAAGTTTTGACACTTTTTGATGATCAGATCGCCAATTGGTTTCACGAAACCTATGGCGAACCCACGGATATTCAACGCCAGGCCTGGCCAAAAATCGCCGATCGGAAAAACTTATTGATCTCCGCTCCCACAGGCAGCGGTAAAACCCTAACGGCATTTCTATGGGCCATTAACGAATTTGTTACCGGCAATTTCGAAACCGGGACAACCAGGGTACTCTACATCAGTCCATTGAAGGCGCTGAACAATGATATCCAGCGCAACCTCCTAACGCCTCTCTCTGCGTTGAAGCTTCGGGCAGAACTAGCGGACTTACCTTTCCCAGCCATAAAAGTTCAAACCCGAAGTGGTGACACTGAACAAATTGAACGGCGACGGATGTTACGCCACCCTCCAGAGATTTTGATCACGACCCCAGAGAGCCTCAACATTCTGCTGACAAGTAAAGGCGGTCAATCGATGCTGCAGCACATCGAAACCGTCATCCTTGACGAAATCCATGGCGTTGTCGGCGATAAGCGCGGCGTCTACTTGATGAGCGCGGTGGAGCGCCTAGTACCATTGTCCGGAGAATTTCAGCGTATCAGCCTCTCCGCCACAGTCAAACCCATGAATCATGTGGCTGACTTTGTTGCCGGGTACAAAAGATTACCCGAAAATCAGTACGAGCGGCGGGAGGTGCTATGCCTGAACTCCAGCGCCAAAAAAGAATATTCCGTGACGGTCCGCTATCCTGAAACTGTGGCGAATCGGCCTCTAGAAGAAAAGGTGTGGGACTCTCTGGCCGAAGACTTTGTCGTAAAAATCCGTCAAAACAATTCAACTTTACTGTTCGTGAACAGTCGTTCTCTGGCAGAAACACTCACTCATAAGATCAACAGCGCGGCAAATGAAACTCTAGCGTATGCCCACCACGGATCCTTAGCCAGAGACATTCGTCTCGAAGTAGAACAGAAGCTAAAAAACGGTGACCTTGCCGCAATCGTGGCAACCAGCACCTTGGAGATGGGGATCGATATTGGCGCACTTGATGAGGTGATACTCATTCAATCTCCAGAAGGCATTGCTGCCGCCATTCAACGAATTGGCCGGGCGGGACACGGTGTTGGCGAAGTGAGCCGCTGTACAATCTACCCGACCCATCCCCTCGACTTTATCGAATCTGCAGTCCTCGGCAAGGCTGTGCTCGATGGTGATATTGAACCCATCAAAACCATTCAATGCCCGCTGGATGTCCTGGCGCAAATTATCATTTCCATGACCAGCACTCGCCCCTGGAATCTGGTTGATCTTTTCAATGAGCTAAGGCGATCAACACCCTTTCATGATCTAGGGCAAAGCCAATTTGACCTGATCATTGATATGTTAAACGGCCGATACGGCGAGGATCGGATTAGAGAACTTCGCCCCAAGGTGATTGTCGATCAGATTCAGCAAACC
>JBLHQQ010000314.1:0-3347 GCA_047625245.1 Candidatus Azotimanducaceae bacterium | reverse complement strand
GCATGTTACTGACTGTGCGACTCATCCAAGAGCGGACGGAATTTCTCGCTATACCAGAATCTGCAGTGGTACCCATCCAAAACCAGCAGTTTGTTTACGTTGTTGAAGCCGACAAGGCTCAGCGCCGCGAATTCGAAGCGGGGCGGCGAACCCCAGGATTTGTGGAGGTCCTGTCTGGCCTGTCCGCTGGGGACAAGGTCATCACCGAGGGACTGATTAAGGTCAGACCTGGTAGTCAGGTTCTGGTTAAAAATGAAGCCGCCTCTACCTTTGTGGCAGACGAACCTGAAGGACCAGCGGCTGGCGGTCCAGCGGTCAAAGCCGAAGGAGGTTAGGCATGTGGATTTCTGATATTTCCGTCAAACGGCCAGTGTTTGCCACGGTGGTCAGTATTTTGATTGTTGCTTTTGGCGTCCTCGCGTACCGAGAGTTGCCGCTTCGTGAATACCCGGAAACCAGTCCGCCGATTGTCTCGGTTTCGACGACTTACGTCGGTGCTTCTGCGAAGGTAGTTGAAAGCAAAATCACCCAGATAATTGAAGATCAAATTAGCGGTATCGAAGGGGTAGAAAGTATCAGCTCCTCCAGTCAAGATGGCTCTTCGCGTATTTCCGTGGAGTTCAGTTTAAACCGAAATATTGATGAAGCTGCCAATGATGTGCGTGATCGGGTGGGCCGCGTGTTTAATCGTTTACCGGAAGATGTTGATCCTCCGCGGATCGCCAAGGCCGATAGTGATGCCAGGCCAATCCAATGGTTTTCCTTGCGTAGTCCCAGCATGGATAGCATGGCGTTAACCGACTATGCCGAGCGATACCTCGTGGATCAATTCACGTCCATTGATGGCGTCGCAAATATCAGCGTCAATGGCTCGGGTCGATATTCAATGAGGGTTTGGCTAGATAGGCAAAAACTCGCCGCCAGGGGGTTAGCGGCGGAGGATGTCGAAGCGGCTTTGCGTCGCCAAAATGTTGAACTTCCTGCCGGTCGCGTGGACTCTACAGATCGGGAATTCTCCGTTAGAATCAGCCGTTCCTACGAAACGGCGGATGATTTTAGAACCCTGATTATTGGCCGGGGCGATAGTGGCCAGCTAATCTATCTGGGAGATGTAGCCCGGGTCGAAGTCGGGCCGACGACTTATCGTGACGAATTCCGCGGTAACTCAAAGCCCAATGTCGGCATTGGTATCGTAAAGCAATCAACTGCTAATACCCTCGAAGTATTGCGAGCAACCAATCGAAAGGCGGTAGCTCTGAATGCCTCCTTGCCGAACGGAATGACGTTGGTGGCTAGTTCCGATGACTCGGTGTTCATTGAAAATGCCATCACTTCTGTTTATAAAACCATGGCACTGACGATGTTTCTCGTCAGCCTGGTGATCTACATGTTTCTCGGTTCGGTTCGAGCAACTATAGTCCCTGCCGTCACGATTCCGGTCTGTCTTGTGTCTGCCTTTATTGGCCTCGCGATGTTTGGATTCTCGGTGAATTTGATCACGCTGCTCGGACTCGTTCTGGCGATTGGTCTGGTCGTAGACGATTCGATTGTGGTGCTAGAGAATATTCAACGCCGGATTGAGGAGGGTGAGCCTCCGCTGTTGGCAGCGTTTCATGGCTCCAAGCAGGTAGGCTTCGCAGTCATTGCTACTACTGTCGTACTGATCGCTGTGTTTGTACCCATTGCATTTGTCGGGGGTAATCTGGGCGTCATTTTTTCAGAGCTCGCGGTCACTATTGGCACAGCTGTCATATTTTCCTCAGTGATTGCCCTTTCCCTTACGACGATGATGAGTGCCAAGCTGCTGACACGGGACGCTCACGAAAGTTGGTTAACAAAGCGGATCGATAACTTTTTTCATTGGTTACAGAAAGAATACGACGGCGCACTTCGATACGTTGTACCGCGCCCCTACATTGCAGTCGGATTGGTTGTATTTTTAGCTTTAGGCACCTGGTGGTTAGGAAAAGAAGTGCCAAATGAATTTGCGCCAAGCGAAGACCAGGGGATCTTCTTTGCGCGAATCTCTGGTCCAGAAGGTGCCAGCTTCTCCTTTATGCAAAAACAGCTGCGCCAGCTTGAGGATTCCATCGATCCTTATGTGGAATCCGGAGATGTGTTGCAGTACCTGGTGTTTTTGCCAGGCTGGGGAGCAGCGGAGTCAGTCAATAGCGCCGTTGCGCTTGTGACTATGGCGCCCTGGGAGGAGCGAAAACTCTCGACGGCCAATTTGATGGAAAGGCTCTCTAAGGAATGGCAGGAGATTACTGGGATTCGAGCATTTCCGTTTATGCGCTCTGGTTTGCAGCGGCGTGGGGGTGGCCAACCAGTTCAATTTGTCCTGGGCGGTAGCAGTTACGATGAGTTGGCTGAGTGGCGGGACATCGTCCTCAAAAAAGCAGAATCCCATCCCGGCCTAACCCAAGTTCGGGCAGATTATTTAGAAACCAGGCCACAATTGATCGTGGATATAAATAAAACCAGAGCGGCGGATCTTGGTGTCAGCATCCAAACGATTGGCCGTACTCTACAGACCATGATGAGCGAACGACGAATCACAACTTACGTTGATGGCGGAGAAGAATACGACGTCATTGTTCAGGCAGAGGACGGCCAACGTGTATCGGCCAAAGACCTGACCAGTGTCTATGTCAGGTCAGATAGCACGCAGAAGTTGATTCCACTATCGAACCTAACATCGGTGCGAAGTGTTGCAGATGCCGGCACACTAAAGCGATATAACCGTCTGCGGGCCATTACAATTTCAGCGAATGTAAACCCGGGATACTCTCTCGGCGAAATACTCACCTACTTCGAGGATATCGTGCGGGATGAATTGCCCGGTTCAGTTCAGATTGATTATAAGGGTGAGTCGTTAGAATTAAAAGAAGCAGAAGGTGGGTTAATTTTTAGTTTTGTTCTGGCGTTGTTGATTGTGTATCTGGTGTTGGCTGCGCAATTCGAAAGCTTTGTGCACCCCTTTGTTATTATGGCTGCGGTACCACTGTCAACTTTCGGAGCATTGCTCGGACTTTACCTGACGGGAGGCAGCCTAAATATTTATACCAACATCGGGCTGATTATTCTGATCGGGATCTCGACCAAGAATGGTATTTTGATTGTTGAGTTTATCAACCAAATGCGAGATGCGGGACGCTCGTTCAACGAGGCCATCTATGAGGCATCCGAGGTTCGTCTTCGCCCGGTTCTGATGACTGCATTGTCAACGATCATGGGTTCCCTGCCTTTGATCTTTGCCAGTGGTGCTGGTGCAGAAAGCCGGGCCACGCTGGGGATAGTGATCTTCTCCGGCGTATTAATGGCAACCTTGTTAACGCTATTTGTGA
>JBLHQQ010000313.1:0-3431 GCA_047625245.1 Candidatus Azotimanducaceae bacterium | reverse complement strand
TGCAGAGTACAATTGTCTCAGATGCACAGCCAACTCTAGAGAATCGGTGAAGGTCAACAGGTCGCCGTCAGCCACTGAATTATCAATCAGTTGCTTCCAGTGCATCAGACGAGTTCTATCTGAACTCGCCTCATGGGAATTCGTTTTCAGAATGACGTTGCGATAGAACTGAGGATCTAAGTCGATGAGCTCCCGAGCGATCGATACCGTCTGAGCAAACATCGTCAAGTTGTCTACTCGATGCCGCGCCAGAGTTTCTTTAAAGCGGGATAGATCTGCATCCATTACTGCAGACAATATTGCCTGCTTCGAACCGAAAAGGTTGTAAGGCGTGGCAATACTCACACCAGCCTCCTCAGCCAAGGCTCTCATTCTAAAACCAGAATCCCCGGATTGGATTAACGATCGTGCAGCAGCAGTGATGCGGTCCCTGCGTCTATTCTTACCTTCTTCTCTAACGCCCATCTTGGCTTTCTCTCCTTAGTTACTAAATCTGTGGTCGATTCTCAGCTTGCCGAGATCGATGGAATATTTTTTCAATCTGATCCATGTTATTTCTTGTGAGTTGCCTCAAATTATTCTCATTGGGACTGGATAACCATTGATCGAAACTGTGAATGTTTGCTGACACAATCATGCCCGCGAACAAGTTGGCTTCAAGTTCAGAAGTTTTGTAGTCGTGGCGTAAATACTTTGACAGAAGTTCTACCTGGGACTTTTCATAGTCAATCCAGGCGGGCAGCAGTTCAACCTGGGTACGGAGAAAAAGAGATTGGTCCACCATCTCCTGACCACGCTCTTCCATTATCGTGGCGAATTCTTGCTGGATCATCTTGACGAATTCAAAGAATGGTTGGCTACCCTTTGAAGCATTGATGCGCTGCGTCAATGCGACGACGGCGGGTTCGCTAATCCCAGAGAACAAATCGGCCTTGGATGCGAAGTGAGTAAACAAAGTCGTGACATGAACCTCAGCAGATTCAGCCACCATGGCCATCGTCACATGCGCGGCGCCATGTGTGCCGGCCAATTGCAGAGCTGAGTTAACAATGCGTAGTCGAGTGGCCGCTTTACGCTGCGTGCGAAGAGGATACTTTTCCAGCGCTGCTTCTGAATCGCTAGATGTCGTTCGGGTTTGGGTCATAACCTGCGCCGTACTTAATGCTACTATAGTAGAATCATCTATTTTAATAGTAAATTCAACCCACCGATGGCATTTTCTAAAGAAAACAAGCGATAGACCTTTGCTGGGATCCCTATTGCTCGCTGGGCGGACGTTGGTATATGGGCATTCCCGGTATCGCCACCATACTTTCGGTACCTTTCGCTGTCCTTTTCTACACCACAGATGACCCGATGATGGCTTTGCTGCTCGCTATTCCAGGTTACATCCTGGGGCCAATGTACTTAGGACCCACATTCGCCATGACCCAGAGCCTTGTGACACCGGCAATGCGGGCCCTGGCCTCGGCAATTGTACTATTTGTACTGAATTTGATTGGACTCGGACTCTGTCCGGTGGCCGACGGCACCTTAAGTGACTTCCTCAAGCCAGAATATGGAGAAATGTCCATTCGTTACTCACTATTTACCCTGGCGGTGGTCGGAAACTTCTGGTCGGCCATCCACTACTATCTTGCTTCACATACTCTGAGGGCTGACCTCAAGGCAAGGCACGCTCTGGTGGCCAGCACCAGCGACTAATTCTACAAGGATTCACTTTTTCTTCATATTCTCTTCATATTCATCATGAATGAGACTATAGTGCGTCCCATTCTGGTGAAGCAGCCATCTTGAGGACTATGTGAAACAAAGAACCATTCAAAAACCTGTCTCGACCGTGGGCATCGGCGTCCATACAGCAGACAAAGTGCAACTAACATTTAGGCCAGCACCCGCCAACACCGGTCTGGTCTTTGTTCGCACCGATATCGTCGGCCTACCCACCATCAATGCAAATGCCAATGTCGTTTCAAACACCACTCTCTCCACTAGCCTGACGGAACACGGGATAACCGTTTCTTGTGTGGAACATCTGATGGCTGCACTCTGGGCCGTTGGTATCGACAACCTTTTTATCGAAGTCGATAGTGAAGAAGTCCCCATCATGGATGGCAGCGCCGCACCTTTTATCTACCTGATCAAAAGTGCCGGAATTGAAGAACAGGACACGGCTCGACAGTTCATCAAAATTCTTACACCGATCGAGGTTTCTGATGGCGACGCAGTGGCCAAGCTCCTACCTTTTAGAGGGTTTAAAGCTGGCTACACTTTTGTCTACGATCATCACGTCTACAATCGTTACCCTAAGCACACTTGCCTCGATTTTTCGGAAACCTCTTTCGAGGATGAGGTCAGTCGAGCTCGAACGTTCGGCCTAACACGTGATCTGGATCAGGCTCAGGCAATGAACAAATGCCTCGGCTCTAGCCTTGAGAATGCAATTGGAGTTGATGATTACAACATTTTGAATCAAGACGGTTTGCGCTATGAAGATGAATTTGTCAAACACAAACTGCTAGACGCTATTGGTGATCTTTATCTAACAGGGCATCCAATCATCGGTGAGTTTGAAGGACAAAAATCAGGACACACCACTAATAATCTGTTGGCGCGGGCACTACTGGCTCAAACAGAAGCCTGGGAGCTTGTGAGTTTTGAACCTGGTCTCGAACCAACCGGCACGAAGCCCATTATCAATCCTATCGCTCAACCGATCGCCGCGTAAAATAACTTATTGTTTAGCTCTGGCAGCCGCCTCTCTCGCTTGGCGTACCTTCTCGCCGTCCTGATTAAACAGTAACTCTCGTCTGGCTTTCTCTTCTGCCTCGGTGAGCTCTCGTTTACCTAGCTCACTACCAATCTTGCGGCCAATCTGCACTTTTGGTCGCTCTGCAACCAG
This sequence comes from Candidatus Azotimanducaceae bacterium, assembly GCA_047625245.1. GTDB lineage: Bacteria > Pseudomonadota > Gammaproteobacteria > Pseudomonadales > Azotimanducaceae > JAHRVQ01. Next base: position 529 of record JBLHQQ010000313.1, on the reverse strand, counting down.
ATTAACCCAGCGCCTTAGATGGGGATAAGTTTCCCACATGCTGTCATCAATCAAACGCCCAATCAGAAATGCCCAGGGCCAGGTAATCATATCTGCGATCGAATAGTCGGCACCCGCCAGGTATTCATTGGCTGACAGCTGCGCGTCCATCACTCCGGACAAACGATCAACTTCACCGACAAACCGTTTTGTGCCGTACTCCAGTTGTTTAGGGTCAGCGGCAATGTTTTTACCGTAGTTTTTAAAGTGGTTGGCATTACCCATCATTGGGCCAAGGTTAGCCATTTGCCAATGAACCCATTGCAAAACTTCATAGCGCCCCTTCGGATCAGTTGGCAAGAACTTGCCAGACTTATCGGCCAGGTACTCCAGTATTGCACCGGATTCAAATATCGCCAGCCTCTCGCCACCGCCGAGAGGCTCGTGATCGACAATTGCCGGCATACGGTTATTGGGGCTAACCTTTAAAAATTCCGCGGTAAACTGATCGCCCCCACCGATATCGACAGGAATCATGTTGTAAGCCAAA
>JBLHQQ010000312.1:0-3440 GCA_047625245.1 Candidatus Azotimanducaceae bacterium | reverse complement strand
TGGTTGTGCCGTTTGTTCGTTGACTTGACGCATTGGGCTCTGAATACTCTCCCGAAATATTGAGACCCTTAGGTTATGCAGTTTTTATTTGGTGTCGATCAGCTTCTGAACGACGAGGAAAAACTTAAACAGATCAGCAATCGCCAAATTGCTTTGGTGGCACACCCTGCTTCTGTGACCCGGGATATGACCCATAGTTTGGATGCACTCATCGCTGCTGGCTGTCATATTAAGAAAGCCTTTGGTCCACAGCATGGAATGCGAGGTGACAAACAGGACAACATGATTGAATCCGAGGACTTCCTGGATCCCGTCCATGGCATTCCTGTTCTCTCCCTCTATGGCGAGCATCGAAGACCCACTGCCGAAATGCTTGAGGATATTGATCTCATACTGTTTGATCTTCAAGACATCGGCTGCCGTATTTACACCTACATCACTACACTCAAATATTTCCTCGAAGCCGGTGCTGAGTTTGGGATTGAAGTCTGGGTGTTGGATAGACCGAACCCCGCGGGTCGACCGGTGGATGGTATGCGGCTTGAGAATAGCGAGCAGAGCTTTGTTGGTGCCGATCACCTTCCCACAAGGCACGGTCTTACCACCGGTGAATTAGCCCGTTGGTTTGTCAGTCAAAACCATCTTCAATTGCCACTCAAAACCATTTCGATGGCTGGCTACCGGCCTAATACTGGCAAGAAGGGTTGGCCCGATGACATTGCCTGGATCAATCCCAGCCCTAATGCGGCGAGTGTCAACATGAGCCGCTGCTTTGCCGGCACAGTGCTTCTGGAAGGCACAACCTTGTCAGAAGGTCGAGGCACCACAATCCCATTGGAGGTGATTGGGGCACCGGATTTTCCGGCAAAAGAAATACTTGATAAGTTAAAGCATGACGTTCCCCAGTGGTGTCAGGGCGCGTCTTTGCGAGTTTGTACCTTTGAGCCGACGTTTCACAAGCACGTCCATCAACTTTGTTTCGGCATACAAGTACACACCGACAATGGCCAATATGACCATGAGGGTTTTGTCCCCTACCGGTTGATCGCTGGATGTTTAAAAGTTCTGAGGGAACTGAGACCTGAATACGATTTGTGGCGACGACATGAATATGAATACGAACTAGATCGTTTGCCAATTGATGTCATTAACGGTGGACCCGGCCTGCGTTTGTGGGTTGATGATCCAAGCCGATCCTTCGATGATTTTGAGCAACCACTCAATAAGCAGCTTATGGACTGGCTCGAAGAGCGCAAGCCTTTCCTACTTTACTGAGTGAGCGCAATATACCTTCGATAACCTTCACTTATACGAGTGATTACCGAATTGCTGGCGCGATTCCCGTGCTAATATCGCGCCTCAAAAATCCTGCGAGAGAAGATCAGCATGACTAACGCCTACAAAATAGCGATTCTAGCGGGTGACGCTATTGGACCTGAAATCATGGCCCAGGCTGTCCGTGTTTTTGACCTGATCAGTCGGCACCGTGATGTGCAATTTGAGCTCATTGAAGCACCTTTTGGCGCCCAGGCTTACTTTGATCATGGCAAGGCATTTCCTGAAGCCACCAAGCAGATCTGTGACTCTGCTGACGCTATTCTCAAAGGTCCAGTTGGGCTGAGTCACGAAGACAGTCAGAAGATCCCTGTCGAAGAACAGGCCGAACGAGGCGCAATTCTGCCTTTACGAGCTCGATATAATACCTTCGCTAATTTTCGGCCCATTTATCTTAGCCCGGATATGGCCCACTTCTCTCCTCTGAAGCGCGATGTCATTAAAAATGGAATTGACATCATGTTGATCAGAGAGTTGGTCGGCGGCTTATATTTTGGCGAGAAAGAGCGCGGCATCAATGAAAGCGGTAAGCGATATGTTAAAGAGGTACTCGCTTACGACGAAGATCAGATTCGTCAGGTATTAGAAGTGGGTTTTGAGCAGGCCATGGCGAGAAAGAAGGTTCTACACAATATCCACAAGAGTAATGTCCTGATGTCGAGCGTTTTCTGGAATGAGATTCTGGAAGAAGTTCGAGTCGATTATCCAGAAGTTGAAGTGAAACACATGCTAGTGGATGCGGCAGCTACTGCTCTCTGCCTGAATCCAGGGCAGTTTGACGTAATGGTCATGGAAAACATGTTCGGCGACATCTTGAGTGATCAGGGCGGCGGCATCCTAGGATCTCTGGGGCTCATGCCGTCCGCGTGTGTGGGTCCGGAGAAGGCCTACTATGAGCCGTCCCATGGTTCAGCGCCGGATATTGCCGGCAAGAACATTGCAAACCCCTACTCCATGATTGGTTCGGTGGCGATGATGCTAGAGATGAGCTTTAACTTAACGGCCGAGTCTAAGGCTGTTTGGGACGCAATGAAAAGCGTATTTGAAGCGGGTTACTCAACCTCTGATTTGTCTAATGCTGATTCCGAGACCAAAATTGTCTCAACCACAGAATTTGGTGACATGGTCATGGAGAAATTGGCAGCAACACTCAAGTCTCTCGACTAATAGCTTACCCGCAACAGAAGCGAGGCTTTGGATCGCCGTTTAGACGCTGCCGACGGTGGTCACGAAGCCTGCAATCATGGCCAGAATCGCAATCCAACCCCAACCGATAAAAGCCCACATAATGAGGGGCTGTTCAAACAGATCACCAAGTATATTCACTACTGAGTCAACAATGAAAAATTTGAGGACACCAAGGATGGATTTTTTCATAACCGATAAACCTGAACTTCGAGAGCGCGCATTTTAACTGGAATTCCACTGCAGAGAAAAGGTGGATTGGCCGAAAGCTAGCTATTAGGCAGCCTGAACCTGTTTTCTAAGGCGATGAACTCTCGAATCTGACTCTCAAGTGTGGCGTAAAGCTCACGCATGTCGATTTCCTCGTCAAATTTCACTCTTTTAGAGAATAACGTCACGGGGAAGATGAAATTATCTGATTTGCGATAGCGTAATGCTTTGTTAACGCCCCGCTCGTCTTTATAGCTTACCCACTTCAAACTAAATTCCCGGGCTAATATATCGCCGAACAAAACCCCCATTGATTGCCATTCTTCGACTTGAGAATTTCGTAGCACCTTTCGATCAACAAGTTGCTGTAGCGCGCGCAAATCATCTTTAGTGCCCGAGATTTTCACGATTCCAAGTTGCCGTTGAATCAGATCTTTTGCTGCCCGACGTTTGCTCGAGAGGATAGTTTGCTGACCTACTGTTAGGTCCTTAACCGTGACCTTTGATGGCTTCAGCTGAAAACGGTAGGTTTCCATCTGCTCCGGAGTCAGGGTAATGATGGCGGTTTCTTCTTCCGCTGAACACGGCACAACTACAACGAACGCCAGAGTAATCGCCAGAACTAACCATACTTGTTTCATCGTATTTCCTTTATCACACCTTCAATATCTTCTAATTTTCTACCAATTGGTTCACAGGAGGTGATGCGA
>JBLHQQ010000311.1:0-3540 GCA_047625245.1 Candidatus Azotimanducaceae bacterium | reverse complement strand
TGACCAGTTTGGGGGAGGGCTTTGATGCAGAGTGGCAGCTGTTAGAACCGGAAGTCATCTTAAACTACAAAACCGCGACCATAACCGCTGATAACCCATCTTTGTATCACGCTGGTAAAGATGCAGGTCTGTCGGACAACTTCATCATGAAACTCGCCTACATCTTTCAGTGGGACATTAGTTTTGCACTAGACCTTCGCCAGGGAGACACCTTTACCGTATTGTTTGAAGACATATATGTGGAGGGAGAAAAAATCCGTCAGGGAGACATTCTCGCCGCCAAATTCACCAATTTTGGCAAAACTTACAACGCTGTTCGATATGCCGATGAATCCGGCCGAACTGATTACTTTACGCCGGAAGGCCGCAGTTTGCGCAAAGCATTTTTAAGAGACCCGGTACACTTCTCACACGTCAGTTCAAGTTTCAATCTGCGTCGCTTTCACCCGGTTCACAAAAGGGTCATGCCCCATCGCGGCATTGATTACGCCGCCAATCGCGGTACACCGGTCTTAGCTTCAGGTGATGGAAAGGTCTCAATTGCAAGGCGGAACAGCGCATCCGGTCGTTATGTTGTTCTCCAACATGGCGAACAATACACGACGAAATACCTTCATCTGTCTGCTTTTGCCAAAGGTATTCGAGCAGGTTCATCCGTAAAGCAGGGGCAAACGATTGGCTATGTCGGCGCAACGGGTTGGGCAACCGGACCGCACCTACACTATGAATTTCTGGTGGATGGCGTACATCGAAACCCGAGGACAGTCAAACTACCAAAGGCAGAACCAATACAGACTCACAATTTGCCAGAATTTAAGCGGGTGACCGCATCAGTATTTGCACAGTTGGAATCAATCGCAGGAAATCGAGGCTACGCCAGAGCTAGCGCTTCGAACTCAGATGGCGAATGAATTGCCACAACCACAGGTTGTCGCAGCATTGGGGTTGGTGACAACAAACCTCGACCCCTGAAGATCTTCTTTGAAGTCAACTTCCGCACCCACCAGATACTGGTAGCTTAAGGAATCGACAACGAGATTCACGCCCTGATTTTCAATGGTCGTGTCGTCATCCTCAAGATCCTCATCAAAAGTAAACCCATACTCGAAACCTGAGCAACCGCCACCCGTGACGAACACCCGTAGCATCAGGTCGTCATTATCTTCCTCTTCAACGAGTAACTTCACTTTTAGCGCGGCGCCGTCACTAAAGACCATGCCAAGAGGGGTAAATTGTGTAGGTGATTCAGACATTGTCATAGAATGCGGCAATCCTAGCGGATTTCAAGGTTAGTTTAAGAAAATTTCGCTCTTTGTTAGTGCCTATGCTGATTTGGATGCCACGGGAGACCCTGCTTTAGCCCCATCTGACGGAGGTTTTTGGTTGATCTCACGCTTGGCATCCTTTTGGGTCTTGGCATCCTTTTGGGTATGAACAAGGTTACCGTCTACACGACTACCCATGACCATTTCAATTAGGTTGTAATAGACATTACCCTTAATTTCGGCTTTCGCCGCTAATTCAATATGCTTATCTGAATGAACATCGCCGTGAACCTTGCCGTTAATGATGACATTCGGCGCTCGAATTTCACCTCTGACCCGACCTTTTTCGCTCACCGTAATCACGGCTTTCGAGCCTTCAGCCGCATAAATGTTACCTTTTACGGTGCCATTAACCTGCAACTGGTCACTGAAATGTAGATCCCCAGAAACTTCGCAGTTATTGGCGATCAGTGTTATCCCAGACTCACCGGTGGTCTTATTAAACATGGGCTTATCCTCCTACCCTTTGCCACTCATAACGCTTCTCCAAGCGTTGAGCACGATTGCCTGATGACTGAGCGATGATCAATACCGCTTCAGGTTCGAAACCGTTAGGGATTTCGAGTTCACCATCAATATTTTGAAAGTAGCGAAAGCGAAACCGCTCCGCGCTCTTGTTTTGTGTACTGAGACTATCGAGACTCAACTCTCGGGATTCATTTCCCTGCTTGCCAACGAGACTTATCTCTACCCCACCCTGAACGTAGTCGTGCTTATCGACGACCTGAGTTAAAAGTAGGCTATAGCTGAAATGACCGGCGTCAGCGAGAGGTCTTAAATTCATCCGTTCAATACGCAAGCCTTTGCTTTCTGTATCGGGGACCATAACACCTTTGTAAAAACGGATCTCTTCATTAAGCTCCGCAATATCACTTTGAAGTGATTCAACCGAGGATCGAACCTCTTCTGTAGCTTTGGTATCAACCTCTTCTCCGAGTCTAAGCGTCGCGATTTCCTGGCGCATTTCCGAGATCCGTTGCGCAGTGGAGACCAATTGTTTGCGTAGTTCCTGCCTTTCTTGAACAACCTCGAATCGAGTCGCTATGCCTACATCCAAACCGTATCGAAAAGTCAGAAAGCACAAAGTACCGACGGCAATTAGCCACAGCATACACACCCACGCCTTGTAAAAAGGACGGTGAGGTACCACAACCATCTGATGTTGTTTACTGCCTTTTACCGCAGCCAATCGCAGGCTCCCATTGAACTAACATTTCTTAAAAGAAGTTTATCAAGCTTACCAGAGATCACGTTTATACAAGCAGGCTATTAGCTATCGATATTTAGCCACCCATCGCCTATTCTGATGCACTGCAGAACTAGAATTCAACACCGTGCCCCGACAACTCCCCGACAAGTATACCATTAGAGGCTTTCGCCGCGCTCTTGCTTCCATCGACTCAATGCCCCAATTCGCGATATTGGGCGCTGTATCGGGACTTGTGACGGGGCTGGTGATCGTCGCCTTCCGAGCATTGATTGAACTGCCACTTACGAGTGTTATGGGTGACGACCCGGAAAATTTTGAAGCACTCGATACTGCAGTCGCCTTCCTTTTACCGGTTGGTGGCGGTCTTGTACTCGCAGCACTATTCGCCTTTATCTCCCCAGCAAATCGCCGGGTTGGCGTGGTTCATGTAATGGAACGGCTGGCGCGGCATCAAGGATATCTACCCTGGCGCAATGCAATCACGCAATTTATCGGCGGGATTATTGCCCTCGCTAGTGGCTTCTCTGGAGGACGAGAAGGTCCGGCGGTTCATCTAGGCGCAGCCGGAACTAGCCTGCTCGGACAAGCATTAAAATTGCCCAATAACAGCATCCGCATTCTGGTGGGCTGCGGCGCAGCCGCTGCAATCTCAGCATCATTCAACACGCCGCTAGCGGGCGTCATTTTTTCGATGGAAGTCATCCTAATGGAATACACGATCGCTGGCTTTATTCCGGTGATTCTGGCGGCGGTCACCGCCACCCTTATTACCCAACTGGTCTACGGCTCAAGCTCCGCCTTTGCAATGCCCGTGGATACCGTAATGAGCAGCTTTCGGGATATCCCATTTCTGGTTCTTGAAGGAATTATCCTTGGTGTCATTGCCGCGATCTTTGTTCGACTGATCGAGTACCTGCATCGAATTGCACCACCGCAGTTCTGGTTACGATTTGTCTGCACAGGTTTTATCACTGGACTGTTGGCAATCATCAGTCCCGAAATACT
>JBLHQQ010000310.1:0-3594 GCA_047625245.1 Candidatus Azotimanducaceae bacterium | reverse complement strand
AGCTTCGCGAGATCGAATACAAAGCAAGGTCTGGCTGAGCTTTATGGACGTGCTCTATGGATGAGTTCGACATCATTCGGCGCTACTTTTTGGATGCTTTGATGCCGGACTATGTCAGTACGGGTCCGGGAGATGATTGTGCCGTTCTATCAGTTCCATCTGATCAATCCCTTTGTGTGTCAACCGATACCCTTCTTGTAGGTGTTCATTTTCCTTTTAATGCCACGCCGGAAATTGTCGCGAACCGTGCCTTTGGCGCGAACCTGAGTGACCTCGCCGCGATGGGTGCGCAGCCCCATGCAGTGACGGTGGCGCTCACATTACCTGATGCTGATACTGAATGGCTTGAGGGATTTTCGAATGCAGCGAGAGGTTGCTCTAAGTTGCACCTTTGTCCAGTTGTTGGCGGCAACCTGACCAAAGGCGATCTGTCGGTCACGCTTACCGTGATGGGAATAGTGGCAAAAGAATTCGCCTTACTGCGGTCGAGTGCAGAGGTAGGGGATGATGTTTATGTCTCGGGCTATCTAGGAGACGCGGCTGGTGCAGTCAAAGAGCTGGGGAAGGTAGATGCCAACGTTGACCTGCTGCGACGCTATCAAGTGCCAGAGCCCAGGATCATGCTGGGCATGGCTCTGCGCGGTGTCGCCAGTGCTGCCATCGATATTTCAGACGGGTTTCTTTCAGACCTCGGTCATCTCACGACAAGTAGCCGGGTTGGTGCAACAATCAGTCTAGATACTGTGCCATTATCAAAACAGCTGCTGACTGTTTTTGGCCGGACCGCGGCGCTACAACTTGCCTTGAACGGAGGTGATGATTACGAACTCTGTTTTACCGCTGAACCCGGGCAGAGAGCACAAATCGAAACCATCGGTCGAGAGTTGCATCTCAACCTGTCTAGGGTTGGCAAACTTGTCCGCGGCGAGGCGGTTGTTGATCAAGATGGTCAAGCGCTTTTAGGAACCGGCTATAGGCACTTCTCATGACCGACCAGAGTCGAGCTCGCAAAACTTTCACTAATCCTCTCTATTTTCTAGCCCTGGGGTTTGGCTCGGGATTATCTCGATGGATGCCAGGAACCGCCGGTACCGTCATGGCGGTGCCTGTCTATTGGCTTTTTCAGCCCCTGGGTCTTTGGTGGCATCTTGGGATTATTAGCGTTTCTCTGGTTGCGGGGATTTACCTTTGTGATTGGGTCGCCCGGGACATGAAAATAAAGGATCCAGGCTGTATCGTCTGGGATGAGTTTGTGGGTCTCTGGATTACCCTCATTCTATGCCCAGTCGGCTGGTATTGGCTGTTGCTGGGCTTCCTGCTATTCCGATTCTTCGACATTCTCAAACCCTGGCCGGTGAGTTGGCTTGATCGGAATTTAGCAGGTGGGTTAGGCATTATGTTGGACGATGTGGCTGCAGGTATTTATGCTCTGATTTGCTTACAGCTCGCCTACTACGGCGCAAACGCATTAGGCTGGGGGTAACTTATCAAAAGTTTATTTTTTGGTGTTTTGTTATTACTTGGCTCCTTTGAGCATTTGCTCGCGCAGGAACTTGAAATATATGTCGTTGGACTATTTAAGAACGCTGCGATGCTAAAGATTGCAGGCAAGGAGACGCTGCTAAAGTCAGGACAGCGCAGTGAAGAAGGTGTGTTGCTGGTGAGCGCAGATAGCAAAGGTGCAGTGATCGACTTGAATGGAAAATCGATTTCTCTGGATCTCAGTAGTCATATAGCAGCAACTTTTAAACGCCCAACGGAATCCACGGTTTCTATCCTGCTTAACTCATCGGGTCAGTACCTGACCCGGGGTACTATCAATGGTCAATCCGTCGAGTTTCTGGTGGATACTGGTGCCAATATTGTGGCCCTTAATTCGATTGCCGCTTTGAGCCTAGGGCTAGATATGAGTGAGGCTAAGCTGGTCAATGTGAGTACTGCCGGAGGTGTTACAAAGTCTCGGCTGATCAACCTTGGCGTTGTCCAGGTGGGAAATATCCGGGTGAGTAACGTTCAGGCAGCTGTCATGATGGGAGATTACCCAGAGGACATATTGTTGGGGATGACCTTCTTGCAGAACGTCAACATCTCAGAATCAGGTGGTGTGATGCGTTTGAAAGGCAAGTTTTAAACCACATAACTTTTTCCCCGACAAGCAGACCTTTATGGGCTGACCCTGATAAAATGATTGGGTTAGGAGATATTCAATTTGACTGCCATTTACATTGCATCGTCCAAATTACCCACACCTTTTGGGGAATTCATGCTGCACGGCTTCGAAGACTCGGCAACGGGTCAAGAGCATGTAGCGATTACTCTCGGCGATGTGACGGATGGAGAGCCGGTTCTATGCCGCGTGCATTCAGAGTGTTTGACGGGAGATGCGCTTTTCAGCATGCGCTGCGATTGTGGTGCACAACTGCAAACAGCGCTACAGAGAATTTCTGAAGCGGGTCGCGGTATGATCCTTTATCTGCGTCAGGAAGGTAGAGGCATTGGATTGATTAACAAGGTCCGTGCCTATGAGCTTCAAGATCAGGGTGCAGACACGGTCGAGGCAAACGAACGATTGGGTTTTGACGCAGATCTTCGAGACTACACGATCTGTAAAACAATGTTTGGTCACTTTCAGATTACCCAGGTCATACTCATGACCAACAACCCAGTCAAAATTACCGCGTTAACGAAACTGGGTATTGAGGTCCTCGATCGGCAGCCGTTGCAGACAGGCCACAATGACCACAACGCGCGATATCTTGCGACCAAAGCTGGAAAGCTAGGGCACCTGCTCGATAACTAGTACTAGGCTTTGTGTAGCGCTAACTGAATGTTGTCTTGCTTTAGGCGAACTTCAATAGCCGCCAAAACACTCGCTTCGTTAAGACCTGAGTCCGCTAGCATATTGCTGGGCTTGTCTTGGAGTACAAACCGATCCGGAGTTCCTAGAATTAGAGTCGGAATCGATATTGCAGCTGACGCCAGAAATTCATTCACAGCCGAACCGGCACCTCCCATCACTGAATTCTCTTCTAAGGTGACGATCAGTTTGTGGCGAATGCTCACTTCCTGAATCATTGCCTCATCAATGGGTTTAATGAATCGCATGTCGACCACCGTGGCGTTGAGATGCTCACCGACTGCCATTGCGACGCCAGCCATGGATCCGAAAGACAAGATCGCCACGTCCTGACCGGGTCGAAGAGTTCTTGCACGACCAATTTCAACGGTTTCGAGGCCCGGAGTGATTGCTGTGCCGGGGCCCTTGCCGCGTGGATAGCGAATTGCCGCTGGGCCGGGATGTTCGTAACCAGTGGATAGCATCAGCCTCGTCTCATTTTCGTCGGCCGGTGCCATAAGGATTAGGTTGGGAATACATCGCAGAAAAGACAGGTCGAAGACGCCGGAATGGGTGGGCCCATCCTCGAGCAGGCCTGCGCGGTCGATAGCGAATGTGACATCAAGGTTTTGAATGGCGACATCGTGTATGAGTTGATCATAGGCCCGTTGCAAGAACGTGGAGTAGATCGCAACCACCGGCTTTGCGCCTTCACAGGCGAGACCCGCAGCAAGGGCGACTGCATGTTGCTCTGCGAT
>JBLHQQ010000309.1:0-3663 GCA_047625245.1 Candidatus Azotimanducaceae bacterium | reverse complement strand
TGTTAGGCGAGGGTAAAGGTTTTGAAATTTCCCAGGTTCGTCTCGGACCTGGTCGAATTCATCATTGCATGCGCTCGATTGGCAAGGCAGAGAAGGCTCTTGAGTTGATGGTGAAACGTTCCGCGACCAGAGAAGCTTTTGGCAAGCCTATCGCCAAGCTGGGCAAAAACCTCGAAGTTATCGCCCGCGCCAGAATCGAAATTGATGCAATGCGTCTTATGGTCCTGCAGGCGGCTAAAGCCATGGATGTGCTCGGCAACAAAGAAGCCCGAGTGTATGTCAGCGCGGTAAAGGCAATGGTGCCAGAGAAGGTTTGCTTGATCATCGATCAGGCGATTCAAATGCACGGTGCGATGGGTATTTCCCAATGGTCACCTCTTGCCTCAATGTACACTGACATGCGCCACCTACGCTTTGCCGACGGTCCAGATGAGGTGCACCACATGGTTGTTGGTCGATCAGAGCTTCAAAAGTATGATCTCTGGTAACTTACCGATTAGCTATCATATCGCTATGAGCTGACAGGCGTGCTCCGTGAGGATGCCACGCCAATCTGCTAGCGCCGTATATTGAAGTGGCTTAGTTCGATTGAAATTTTGCCTAAAGGTTAATGTTGACGTCTGGGCTTTGCCATTGTTAATTACGGGGCGGTAGGCGCTCTTTGCTCTTTCAGTGTTTATATGTATTGCTCGATACTGGGTACTTGGCCTCTGCCAATTACCAAGGCTCCAGAGGGGCGCCACTAACTTGGTTTCGTCTTCAAAACCTTGCTTAAAATTATTTTCAACAAGACGTAGCTGAAAGCGTTCGACTCGGTCTGCCTAGCGGACGAGGAATTGCATGCGCTCAAAAATATCTATGGCTTCTCGGCGTTGTTAATTCGCCTGTTTGATTCGACCTAGTTCATTTAGGTACGTATACAAACGTTGTTCGATATCATCAATGATGCATGTCAAAACGGCTTCGCCGGGTTCTGCGCTGGGAGTGAGATCGACCATCTGATCATCTGAATTGGGGTCCATAAGTTCTGATGCGGAAAAGTGAGCTGGTCTTTGCCGTCTGGTTATATCGTCGCATAGGTCTGTTTTGCGGCATACCGGCCTGGAAAATTCAAGATGATAGTAAAAGTATCGGACCCGATTAGTCGGTTGCCGAACTCCGCGATCAATTTTGGTGCATTCTATCTACTGCATGCTCGATAATGATTCTTTACCCTCGCCCTTAAACTGAAAGGATTTTCCGTGATGCGCACCATTACTATTGGCGTTTTGCTTTTTTGTCACCTTATTGCGGCAAACGCTGCAGTCTCCGAAGTAGAGCAACGCATCATTAGTTTTTCTGTAGCGGAGAAGGAGAATGCCATTGCTCTGCTAGAAACGGTGGTCAATATCAATAGTGGCACCATGAATCACGCGGGTGTGGCTCAGGTCGGTCATGTTTTCGAACAAGAGTTCAAAAATCTTGGCTTCACCACAAATTGGTACGACATGAGCGAAGTCGATCGAGCAGGCCATCTGTTCGCCGAAAAGGAAGGTGATGGTCAATGTCTACTGTTGATCGGTCACCTGGATACGGTGTTTGAAGCAGGCAGCTCTTTTCAATCCTTTGTGCGAGAGGGTGACTTTGCTCGCGGTCCGGGCGTCAACGATATGAAAGGTGGTGATGTTGTGATTTTGTATGCGCTAAAAGCGCTGCAGGCGGCGGGAGTTCTTGAAGATAAAAATATTATTGTTGCCCTAATCGGCGACGAAGAAAAGTCCGGTAGCCCCAAATCTATTAGTCGACACCACTTGATTTCTGCTGCCCAGAGATGCGACCTGGCGCTAGGCTTTGAAATTGCAACGAGTCTTGGCGCAGCCACTATAGCGAGAAGAGGGTCAAGCGGTTGGATGCTGGAGGTCACAGGTAAGCGCGCCCATTCATCTTCTATTTTCAGTGACGAAACTGGCAGTGGTGCAATCTTTGAAGCCGCGAGAATTTTGAACGGGTTCCATGAGCAGGTTAAGGGCGAGCAGTATCTAACTTTTAATCCCGGTGTGATTATCGGAGGAACTGATGTTCAGTACGACCCCGCTCAGAACCGTGGTTCGTCCTTTGGTAAAACTAATGTTGTGGCCCAGAAAGTTGTTGTGCATGGTGGATTGCGAACTATTTCTGCAGCCCAAGAAGCAAGTGCCCGGGCATCGATGAAAAAAATTGTGGAGGTTGGCCAGCACCCTCAAACCAGTGCTCGGATCTCATTTGCCGATGGCTATCCAGCAATGTCTCCAACCGAGGGTAATCAGGCGGTACTCAATCTTTTGAGCGATGTCAGTGTTGATCTTGGCTTTGGTGAGGTTGTTGCCTACGATCCTGGTAAGCGTGGCGCTGCAGACATTTCCTTCGTTGCGCCTTATGTTGATGGTATCGACGGGATTGGCGCTGAGGGCAATGGTGCGCACACGCCCGATGAAAACATCGACCTGAGTACTTTTCCGATGCTTATTCAGCGCGCAGCAATATTGATTCATCGTTTGAGCGCCCAGGAGATCTAGCTTGGATTCCTCCGCTCAGGTTTGTGGTAGCCTTTAGGCCCCATTCGCGCAGCTTAGTATTTTAGTGATTATAGAAAACAAATTTCGTGGTCCCCCCAACTCAGGTAACGGCGGCTATGTCAGCGGACTGTTCTCCCAATTGATTGATAGCCCGGGTGCAACCGAAGTCACTTTAAGGGCGCCTATCCCACTGGATCAACACTTGACCTTCGTCCCACCAGAAGATGGTGTTGCCAGAGTGATCAAGGGGCAGACGCTGATCGCTGAAATTCGAAGCGCAGATTTCACTTTGGATATTCCCCAGCCAAAAGATTGGGACCTCGTTCGATCTGCACGGTCTTTGTCATACTCCCTGGTAGATGATCTGCAGCCACAATTTCCTGCCAAGCGAGGCTTTCATCCGATCTGCTTTTGTTGTGGTGCAGACCACGAGGATGGGCTTCAAGTGTTTGCTGCGCCGGTGGATGAAGCTCAGGTCGCCACCGTTTGGCAAACAAAAAACGAATGGGCGGCGGAGGATGGAAGGCTGCGAGAAGAATTACTTTGGACGGCAATGGACTGTCCCGGCCAGTTTGCTTTTATGCATGCAGGTATACGGACTGGTTTATTGGGTCGGATGACAGCTAAAGTTCATTCCAGACCAAAAGCTGGAGAGAAACTACTGGTGACAGCGTGGACGGTGCGAGTCGAAGGCAAGAAACATTTTGCTGGATGCGCCATTCACACCAAAGACAACGTGCTTTGTAGTGAAGCGATGACGCTCTGGATCGGGCGAAGGGAGCCATAAAGGTGAAAGTAGGATGAAAGCAGGATTGTGGAGGATGTTAGTAGTGGTGTTGTTAGGCAGCGTGATTCCTTCCGGCCTACAAGCTGCTGAACTAAAGGATATTGTTAATTTTCACTCCATCGACAGTGACCTGATTACAGCGGGTCAGGTATTGCCGGAGCATATCGCTGCGCTAGATGAGGCGAAGGTGGAGCTTGTGGTGAATCTAGCGGTAGCTTCCTTGGAGCGGAATAGCCAAGAAGGGTTTCTGCTGACCAACGAGGGAATCAACTATGTTCAGATCCCAGTGGTGTGGGACAAACCTACGGCTGCGGATCTGCAACTATTTTATGCAGTGATGGA
>JBLHQQ010000308.1:0-3695 GCA_047625245.1 Candidatus Azotimanducaceae bacterium | reverse complement strand
AATTTAGGGCAGCCCTCGACGCCAGTGGTCAACCCACAGCTTGGGAAAACCACTATGTCGACAAACATGAGCCGGCTGAAGCCCCGCTGATTCCCTATAGCATCGCGAATCAGGCAATCGGTTCAGTGGCGAGTCCTACCCATGTGCCGTTCGGGCCCTGGCGTAGTGTTGACCATTCTCAACACGGGTTTTTCACTGAGTCCTTTATCGATGAGTTAGCAGCCGAGGCCGGGGAGGATCCTTTTGCATTCCGCATGGCGAAGCTCAAAGGTCATCCAAGGCACAGCAAAGTATTGGCTCTCGCGGCGGAAAAAGGAAATTGGAGTGCGCCTCTGGCGAAAGGTCAGGGACGCGGCATCGCTTTACAGGAATCCTTCGGCACGTTGGTGGCAGAGGTAGTTGATGTCACGGTTCGCGAAGGCAAAGTGAACGTCGATAAGGTGACGATTGCCGTCGATCCCGGTTTTGCAGTGTCACCCGATGGTCTGAAAGCTCAAATGGAATCTGGCGTGATTTATGGGTTAACAGCTGCTTTGTTTGGCGAAATAACCATCAAAGATGGACGCGTTGAACAGGGCAACTTTGACTCCTATCCCATGGTCAGGATGGACTCAGCTCCAAAAATCGAAACCCATATTATCAATAGCATGGAAACTTGGGGTGGTGCAGGCGAGCCTGGCACACCAGGTATTGCGCCGGCGTTGGCAAATGCGATCTATGCGGCGACGGGGACTAGAATCAGGGAGTTGCCAGTCAGCAAGTACGATCTTAATGTCGAGTTTGTCGAGAAGAGTGAGGTGCGGACTTAACTACCGTCTCGAGACTTCACGCTAGAACAGAAGTGGTCCTTTGGGACCACTTTTTACCTGAGGTTTGACGTCTATACTGCCATTACCTGGCGAGAACAATCCATCAAGGATGATGAACCTGTGGCCACTTCTGAAATTGCCTCAGCAACAGAATATGTACTGACCCTTCATTGCCCTGACCGCGTCGGTGTCGTGGGCGCCGTTGCTGGATTGCTTGGAAAGGCCAGGGCGTTTATCACGGACATTTCTCAATACAGCGACCCAGAAAGTCGATCATTTTTCTCTCGCACAGTGTTTGACGATCGAGAATTAGAGATCGATTTCGCAGAATTTCAAACTCAGATGGGCCAACTCGGGGCTGCCTTTGCCATGGCCTATGCGCTGCGACCCTTGCTTACAAAACAGCGAGTGCTGATTGCTGTATCCCAATACGATCATTGTCTGAATACGCTGCTGACCAAGTGGCACTCCGGGGCCCTGGACGTGGACATTGTCGGGGTGGTCTCAAATCACAAGAATTGTGAGGCAATGGTTCGCTTCTACGATCTGCCATTCCACTATTTACCTGTGACTAAAGATAATAAGCCTGATCAGGAAGCGGTTATAGAAGAGCTGATGGACGAAGCAGACCTGCTGGTGCTCGCCAGGTACATGCAGATATTGAGCCCTGAATTGTGTCTGGCATTTCCCGGTCGGATTATCAACATTCATCACTCCTTTCTGCCTGGATTTAAGGGCGCGAGACCCTATCATCAGGCACATCTGAGAGGTGTAAAAGTGATCGGCGCAACGGCGCACTACGTCACCCCGGACCTCGACGAGGGACCGATTATCGTACAGGAAGTTCGCTCCATAGATCATCGAGTCACCGTGCCCCAAATGGTGCATATTGGTCATGATCTGGAGGCGACGGCATTGGCTACGGCAGTAAAGCTCCATACTGAGGAGCGCGTGGTCCTAAACGGTGTCCGCACCGTTACGCTCTGATTGGCACATGACAATTGGTCAATGACAAGTGGTATTCAATCGGATACCATTAAAAAATGACTACTTCAGCAGAACAGGTCTCAAAACAGCTTCGTAGCGCCAGACAAAAGGCGGGTTTATCCTTGCGGCAGCTAGCGGAGAGGGCGGGCACGTCTCATGCAACACTGCTGGTCTATGAACAGGGAAAGAAGGTGCCAGGTACGCTGACCTTTTTCCGTATTCTTGAAGCCTGTGGGTTTGAAGTCGATGTCAGAATCACCCCACGGATTCGTCAACAAGATGGTATCGGCCGAGGCGACGAACTTGTTGCCGTGTTGAAACTCGCCGAACAATTCCCCCATAGAGCCTCCCGGCACCTCGAAATGCCTCGGTTTGCTGAGTGTGGATAACCTGGTCGAAAAAATAGGTCTGCTTCATCAAGCCCTAAAGCTGGCTAAATTACCCCATGCCTTTGGTGGAGCTTTGGCACTAGCCTGGTGTACGGAGAGAGCTCGCGGCACCATCGACATCGATATTAATATCCTGATCCCGGACGCGGATTATCAATTGGGTGTTGAGGCATTACCAGCTGACGTTAAGGTGACAAAAAAGGATCTGCAGCTACTTAAGCGGGACGGCCAGGCCAGAGTTTGGTGGCACAAAACCCCCGTCGATCTCTTCTTTAACAGCACGGATTTTCACAGCCAGCTCTTGGATCGAATTCGATGGGAATCTTTTGCTGGCCAACGCATTCCATTTCTATCCTGCTATGACCTCGCTGTCTTTAAGGCCTTTTTTAATAGAACCAAAGACTGGGCAGATCTAGAAGAAATGTATGCGGTTGGTACGCTCAATATTGAACAAGTGCAGGCAACTCTAATCCACTATCTTGGGGCTGATGATGAAAGAATTCTCCAGTTGGGAAAATTAAGAGAACTTACTTAAACCTAGGCCAGTACGCCACTGAGGTTTTGCGCGGTTCTATTGAGAGAGAAGAAGTCTAGATCGATGACCTGTTGGATGTGGCTCAGTTTGAGCGACGCGGGGCTGGTGTCATGGTTTTCTTTCTGCTCGATAATTTGTGCCATGACTTCGCCGATTATTGGTCCGTTCTTAAATTGGTTGCCACTGGTGCCAATCGCGACAAAGTATCCAGGACGATCGGTTTTATCGTAAATCGGTATCCAATCATCAGAGACATCATAGATCCCGACTGTGCCCCGGGCAGCATTTGGAATCGCGAGATCGGGAAATCGTTGTGCAGCTCGCAGAACCTGTAGCGTCCATTGCTCCGTAAAACCAATATTAGAGTCGTCGGGGTCGACTGGTTGTTCTGGGTCGCACTTTGAATTTGCAGATCCAATCACCATATCTTTTCCGTCCGGTCGTTGGTAAACCCCGCAATCAAGATCAACCAGGAATCGTGCTCCGTTTTGAAAGTGTTGGTTATCAGCACTGAGATAAGCCACCTCATGTTTGAGAGGTCTGGTTAGGATAGGAAGATCAACCCCCGCAAGGTCGTTGATTCGCCCAGAATGCGGCCCTGCTGCATTGACGATTATGTCAGCTAGCAATATTTCGCCGCTGTCTAAGGTCACCGAGTCTTGCTCAATTGCCGTTACCTCGCAGCGATATTTGAACTGCGCTCCCATCGTATGTGCTGCAAATTGGAGGTTCTGAGCTGCAAGCTGCGGATCGGAGACATAGCCGGCTGCTTCCACCAGAATGGCCGAAACAATTCGCCCGCGAGTCAGCTCACCGAAGGCTGAGTCCTCCAAGCGTCTAGGTGGGCCGAAGCTATCTAGACATATACCGGGGTACAAAGTGGAAATTTGTTGTTGATCTAGCAGTTGATAGTCAAAGCCGACAGCGTTCATCGCCTTTAAATTAGCATCATACTGGGCTTGCTCACTCTCTCTG
>JBLHQQ010000307.1:0-3702 GCA_047625245.1 Candidatus Azotimanducaceae bacterium | reverse complement strand
AGAACGAAATACGTCTGTCGCACCCAGCAAACTGGTTGGCAGTAGTGTACCTGGACTACCAGAACCACTCGGGCCAGTTCCTGTCGCGTAATCGACTTCCTGATTAAGGAAACCGCCACGATCAAGATAGCTTAAAGAAGCCATGATGTGAGACGTATCGTTACCAGCACCGAAGATGACGGAAATTTCCCCATCTTGTTGCTCGGAACTATTCGTAGAATCGGAATAGAACAAGTCCATTTCGAAACCTTCGAAATCATCACGGGTGATAAAGTTAGCAACACCTGCAATAGCGTCTGTACCGTACAACGCAGCGGCGCCGTCTTTGACGATTTCAATACGTTGAATCGCGATACGAGGTACCAGAGTTGCTGTATTGACAAATGGGTCAGCGCCACCAACTGTAGATTGACGTCTGCCATTCATAAGAACCAGGGTGGAACCCAAACCGAGTCCACGTAGGTTGATGTTACCGCCACCATTACTGCCGTCGCCAAATGCGTTCGGACGAGTCGTGGAGCCTGTATTGAAGGTCAGGTTTTGCACAATTTCTTCGATTGTGGCAATAAATAAAATTAGTGGACATCGCGCCATTTTTTGATTCTCCGCTGAGCAGTAATTGTTGTAGCTGAAGGTTGAGTAGTTTCGTTATTCTGTGATTCTGACCACAAGAGCTAAGCCAGTTAATCAATGAACTATCGTATGTGCGTACTCGGTGAGTGCATGTTGGAAGTTAGCGCCGCTACTCTGGAACAAAAAAGTGAGGTGTCGGCAGGGCTGTCGTTTGGCGGTGATACTCTCAATGTTGCTGCTTACTATGCTCGGCTGGGTGGCGCGGTCGACTACCTAACGGCTCTTGGAGATGATGGGTTGAGCACTTGGTTGGTTGATCGTTGGACAGAGGAGGGCGTGGGCTGTCACCAGATCGTTCAGGAGCCCGGCGGAGTACCGGGACTTTACCTAATCCAGGTGGATGATGCCGGTGAACGATCCTTTATTTACTGGCGCGATAATTCCCCGGCAAAACGGTTGCTGAGTAGTGCTACCGCGCTGACGCAACTTCTGAGTCATGCCAATGGATATGACATGTTCTATCTCTCAGGCATTACGCTATCTTTGATGACGGAGAGCTCCCGTGAAATGTTCTTTAGTTTTGTCTCGGACTTCCGGGCTGGAGGAGGTCTGATCGCTTTTGATGGCAATTACCGACCATCCCAGTGGCCAGATAAACCACAAGCGAGGCTGATTTATGAACATATGTACCGCAATGTCGATATAGCGCTATCAACAGCCGGAGATGAATGTTTGCTGTTCGAAGATCAGAAGGTTAACAATGCGGCTAAGCGACTTCAAACATGGGGCGTTCAGGAAATCGTGATTAAGGACGGTAACAATGACTGCCTACTTGTTGTGGGTGGTAACGCAACCAGTATGCCTGCCCTGCAGGCCAATGTTATTGATACCACGGCCGCCGGAGATTCCTTCAATGCTGCATACCTGGCCAGTCGAGCAAAAGGCATTGATTGCCGAGACTCGGTGAACGACGGGCATCGGTTAGCGGCTATTGTCATTGGTCACCGAGGGGCAATAATTCCTCGCTCAGCGATGTTTGCAACAGGCGATCTCAATGGTGGTAATACTATTACAGCGTGAATTCGCGAAACGCTAGGCATAACGCGCCAGTGCAGCTCATCAGGACAAATAGACCATGAACGTCGAGAATATCAGTAGTAACAAAAGTTATGGTGGTTGGAACCAACAATTCAGCCACTTTTCCAAGGTCTTGTCCTGCCAGATGCGATTTGCCATCTACTTGCCACCTCAGGCGACGCCTGACAATAAGGTGCCGGTTCTGTATTGGCTGTCGGGTCTAACCTGCACCGATGAAAACTTTATGCATAAAGCTGGCGCCCAGCGCATGGCTGCGGAATTGGGTATTGCCATTGTCGCACCGGATACGAGTCCGCGAGGCGAGGGTGTTCCTGATGATCCCGATGCTGCCTATGATTTTGGCTTAGGTGCTGGATTTTACGTCAATGCCACCGACGCGCGCTGGAGCAAGCATTATCAGATGTACGACTATGTCGTAGATGAGCTGCCGAATCTGGTCGAATCGAGTTTTCCGATTAACGATCGGCGATCTGTGAGTGGCCATTCTATGGGCGGCCATGGTGCGCTAGTTGTAGCCCTGAGAAACCCTGACAGATATACCTCCGCGTCAGCCTTTAGCCCGATCAATAATCCAATGGATTGTCCCTGGGGTCAGAAGGCATTCAGCCAATATCTAGGAGAAGATCGAGACGCCTGGCGCCAATACGACGCGAGTAAGATCATGCAAGCAAGTACCGGCAGCACCCCAATTTTGGTGGACCAGGGGGCGGCTGATGACTTTCTTCTTGATCAACTAAAACCCGCGGCACTCTTGAAAGCGGCAGAAGTGAGTGGTCATCCACTAGAATTGCGCATGCAACAAGGTTACGACCACAGCTACTTCTTTGTCGCGAGTTTTATTGAAGACCACCTTCGATTTCATGCTCAGAATCTGAAAAGCTAACCAGCTTTTCGCGCACCAGGGTGATTACTCAACTTTCTGAAGGGTATTGGCATCCGTGTGGTCGTAAGACGATTGTCCGTAGATGTCTAGGACGGTGGTTGCCGCAAAGTGCATTTGATTACCTTTAAGCATAATGCGGTGAGAGATTTTCATCGTCTTGGCTTTACTAAACATAAATCCCGTCCGGGTTATATTGTTCGTGCCAGAAGCCTTATCTATATTAAAGACCAATACGAGGAGTCGTGAAGGTTTCAGCAATCCGATTGTACTGAACGGTCTCTAGAGTTTGCTCCTCAGCGTTGGTTGCATCACGAGCAACTTCAAGGGTGATGGTTTCGTAATGAGGATTTTGTTCATTGCGATAAGGCTCCGGTGCAACATCTAAACCTTTATTGCCTTGCCAGGTTCCGACCACACCAACCGTTCCTGATTAATCAACCCGAATTCATATCTAGAAATTTAGTCCTGAGTTCAGATCTCTATCAGGATTCTTAACGGTTTCAGGGAAGTCCCGGTTCTATAGTATTTGATGTTCCATTGGCTAACAGATCTCGGGCGGAGGGTGAATCGAAATGGGTTCTTCTATTTCGCCATCTCTTTCTTTAATTTAACATAATATACATTATGCGAAGTCGAGTAGGGGTGTGGGTAGGGAGGTTATGCTCAAACTACAGCCCTGTAGTGAGTTACATTGCTTGTATTTCATGACTCAACATCATGTATCGACTCTCCCAGCTAGTCTTAATTGTTGATGAGACAATCGTCTGGCCAGCTTTAACATTGCATCGGACTGTCATCGGAGTTTTCCCGAGATGTCCAACATCCTATTAGGGAATTATTCCTTGCAGTTTGAAGCAGCGTCAATTCACATTGTTTGAGACACAAAGGTCAAATATGCAAAACGGTTCAAATCTAGTGTTGGCAACTAAGCTGCGAATCTCGCTTTCCATTGGGAGCATTCCAGTGCAGCCATTACCAGGCTCCGGGTTTATGGTTCATGAAATTACGTTGACGTTAACGTCAACCAAGCATAGGATTCTCTTTTAGCGTTCATCTCAGGTTGATCATGGTTCAGCAATATTCCATCAGCGATCTCTCGCTCGAGTTCTCGGTTACCACTCGAACTCTGCGGTTCTATGAAGAAAAGG
>JBLHQQ010000306.1:0-3705 GCA_047625245.1 Candidatus Azotimanducaceae bacterium | reverse complement strand
CTATTTAAACTGGCACTCAACGACGGCATTATCATACCGCTGTTGTTCTTTATTCCGATTTACCTGATGTCCAAAATGACCATGACCCGCGTTCGACTGAGCGAGGTGCAGAAAGCCCTGGAAGGCCAGCGACAGCTAGCGCAGCCTGCAGATACCTAGGTTTTCGGGTTTATTCGATATTTTTGCAATCAATCAACCCGTATAGGCGCGAGTCCATGATACCGACGAGGCTACTAGACGCACCTTCGATAACGCACAGCTAGTTATCTGAATCTGGACGCCAATTCATATAATTGGGGTGCTCGGTGTTGATGGGTAGGTGTTCGGCCTGGCCTGATCGACTGCTGCTTCCAGTGATCGTCTGGCATCAGTTCCAGCAGTGAATTGGCCTGGCTGGCAATATATCGTGAAGTAGGCGTCCTAGTTATATTTCGAATAAACTTGCGCCACTTTTGAAGCTCAAGCCCGCTCGCCGGGCTCTGTTAACAACAGGCAAACTACTGAAGCTGGCCATAGTGCTGAATTTATGACTCAGTCATCAAAGCCTAAAAAACGTGCCGCTTCTTCAACGCTTTTGCGTTCTGAGACTACCGCATTGGCTGGAAAATCTTCATCCGGCCAGCCCAGTGCAACCGCCTTCATAATCACCTGGTCGTCGGCAATACCCGCATGCTCTCGCACTACGGGCGACTGCATGATGCCCTGGCTGTTAATCACCGCACCCAGGCCCCGGGACCAAGCGGCGTTTACCAGCGCTGTGGTGACTGCGCCACAGTCAAAAGCAGTGTCATCGCTGTCTGCCAGTTCTCGGTCATAAGTAATAATCACACAGACCGGAGCATCAAACTGGCGGAAACCACGCAGCACCCAATCCTGACGCCCATCTTTATCTTCGCGGGTGATACCCATGGCAATGAACAATTGTTTGGCAACGCCAACTTGTCGGTCGCGATGTTGCCCTGCAAAGGCCTGTCCGATACGAAACTCGCGGGAATGAGGCACACCAGCGAGATTACGTTCCGTGTTACCGGCGCGAATACGGTTCAGCGGTTCGCCGGAGACGACTGTAAAATTCCAGGGCTGGGTGTTCATCGAAGACGGTGAACGCATGGCTAATGCTAAAACTTCTTTAATGAGTGCCTTTGGCACTGGGTCGGGTTTGTAGCCGCGAATACTGCGGCGTCCGAGGAAAACATCATCAAACTGCACGGTAAATCTCTCTGTATGGAAATTGCGATAGTGTACGGTAATATTTGTCCTGCAGGGGTGATATTAGCCCGGTGAATATTCAACAAAAGTGACTGTGATGGTTTGGTGCGATAGTCTTTAACTCACCTGAATGAAGACTGGGAGCTATACAAATGAGCCTTGAAAACTTTCGCCAAGAAGCACGTAGCTGGATCGCAGAAAACTGCCCTGACTCCATGCGCAACCGTTCCGTCCACTTTGAAGACGCTCACGAAACCTATTCAACGCAAGACGCCAAGCTCTGGTTGGATCGCGCTGCCGAGGTTGGCTGGACCGCACCCACCTGGCCAACTGAATACGGCGGTGGCGGTCTATCCTATGATGAAAACAAAGCGCTGCAAGAAGAAATGGCAGCCGCCAAGGCTTTGCCGCCCCTTGCTGGTATGGGTACGTCGATGATCGGGCCTACTCTGTTGGAGTTTGGTACAGAAGAGCAGAAAAAGAAGCATCTACCCAAGATTGTTACGGGCGAAGTTCGCTGGTGTCAGGGTTACAGTGAGCCTGGATCCGGTTCTGACCTTGCGAGCTTGCAAACCAAAGCAGTGCTCGACGGGGATCACTTTGTCATTAATGGTCAGAAAATATGGACCTCCGGTGCACAGCACGCTCAATGGATGTTCTGTCTGGTAAGAACCGATACCAATGCAGCCAAGCACGATGGCATCAGCTTTGTGCTGTTCCCGATGGATCAGGATGGGGTCACGGTAAAACCTATCCAACTGATATCTGGATCATCACCTTTCTGTGAAACGTTCTTAGACAATGCTATCGCAAGCCGCGATGATCTGGTGGGTGAACAGAACAAAGGTTGGACCGTGGGGAAACGATTGCTGCAGTACGAGCGATCTGCATCTTCGGTCAAGTCCAAGCAAAAGAAGAAGTACGTAAACCCCTACGCAAAAATAGCGCAGCAGTATTATCCAATCGAAGACGGCAAGCTGCAGGACAGAGATGCCCGAGACAAAATTGTCCGGCAGACCATGAGCGAGAAATCATTAGCCCTAACGATTCAGCGAGTAACAGAGGAATCCCGCTCCGGAAAGGCACCTGGCGCCGCCACCTCAATTTTCAAATTGGTTGGATCAACGCTGTCGAAGGAAGCCTCATCCCTTAAATCTGAATTGCGAGGGACGTCCGGTGTTATGTGGGAAGGAGACCAAGTCTCTTCCGACGAGCTGGAATCCACACGTTCCTGGCTTCGTGACCGAGCGGTCACAATCTACGGTGGCACCAATGAAGTTCAGATGAACATTATTGCCAAGCGTGTGTTGGGATTGCCCGATTAAGCATCGCGGGTGAGTCAGAGGGGGTAATACTCTGCAGCCTTAGATCTTCATGACAAAAGCCTCATTTTCGCAATTGAAAATGAGGCTTTTGTTCACTCTAGTATCAGCGGGTCAAGTTCAGTGCCTGGCGGGTAGTTGTCGGCAATCTGGTACAGGCCGTCAATTGTGATCTTGGTGCCGATGGTGATGACATCACCTGTGCCGACCTCAACTGGACCTAGCTCGGCGATTACGCAGCGACCTTTGTTCATTGGGCCTTCTAGTACAGTCAGGACAAGCCCGTCAGCCCCAGCCTCCAGACCCAACTCGGTGAGAGTAGCTTTGAGCATCCCGCCGTGAGCCTCAAACGTGACTGTGCCCTGAAACCGCACGGAACCGGTTGCGCTGCCGTCCGGCGCGAAGGATAGATCGCCGCCGGGTGCTGCCGTAAAGACGAAAGTGCCATCCTCAGCATGGGTCGCTCCATCACTTAAGGTGATTGACCCACCTGCTGCCTCGACGTAACTCCTAAAGCTGGCTTTCACACCCCAGGTTAACTTGTTAAAACTCATTGCGGCTCCATTTGAGGCAAAGCGCGAAGAATGGCGCAATCGGCGACAAATTGCATCTCCACCTAGGAGAAATTCAATAGCGAATTGAATGTCTCCTCAATTTCGGAAATCGGGGAAAAGTGTTCACGATGAAACGGATTGGATGTCCACGATGCGCTGGAATATGCACGCTATCTCGAAGTTAATTAACAGGAAATGGTTTCAAGCTAGGCGCCAAGAAAAAAGACGCTGCATTAGCGAAGGCTACAGAATGTTTACCAAACCAGAAGCGACGCCGAAAAAGGTAGCTTTTTAGCCCAGCTCTCCACATTGCCAGCACACATCAAAAGTCGCTGGATTGGATTCTTGGCAGTGATTACACAGCCAGTCATCGCGCTCGGGTTGCTCTAGTATTTCTTTGATCCGCTTCGTGGCTGCTTCAGCTTGTGCCTCATTTACGATCCAAAGTTCGACCCAGGTTTCACCGGGCGCAATTTCTCCTGTGGCTCCGCCCAAAAGCTCGTTGCGAGTTTCGGTTTCAATGCCTTCCTCATTCAGCGCGCTCGACATGCTGCCAACGATCATAGAATTGGGATGGGAATAGACGCGTTTCATCGAGCCCCGTTAATCTGATCTGTAGC
>JBLHQQ010000305.1:0-3818 GCA_047625245.1 Candidatus Azotimanducaceae bacterium | reverse complement strand
CGGCCAGATGGCAAGTTGGCGGGTTTCCTCATCGTGTATCCAGATAGAAAGGAGGAGGTCGGGAAACAACCAAAATGGTATGCCAAGCACGAACATACCAATGACGCCGATTTTAAGTACGTCCCACGCCCATTGAGTAGCAGAAGGTATATCTTTTTCACCGAGAGATTGGCCGACCAGAGTTGCACCGGCGGTACCTAGGCCCCAGGCGGGTAGTCCGACAAGATTAATGAAGTTAATCAGTACGCTGTAGCAAGCAAGTTCTCGAGTGCCGACAAGGCCCACAATAGAATAGGTGATCGTCAGTGCGGCCACATCCAGAAATTGTTGTAAACCGGCAGGGATTGCCAGCCGCAGAACGTTGCGAATCTCTTGACTGGATGGCCAGCTATTGAGATATCCGTAGGCCTTACCGTGCTTAAGCCCGAGCAATAAAAATAAAACAGATCCGACAATGGACGAAAGAGCAGTAGCAAAACCCGCGCCTTGCGCACCCATTTCCGGCGCGCCAAAATTGCCGAAGATGAACATGTAGTTAAACAACACGTTGGCGGCATGCATGATAAGTAGGGATGGCAGATAGATTCGAGATAAGCCAAGGCCATTCCAAAACCCTGAGTTGGCAGCGATAAAGCCAACGAATATAGCCTGAAGAATGATCCAGCGAATATAGGCCACCCCAATTGAAATCACCTCTGGGTCATTGTTAATAAGGGGGAATAAGTAGGGTACTGCGAAGTAAAGAACGGCAGAGGCGATGGGTGCAGAAATGCTGATTACCAGCAAACCAGCAGAAAGGTAAGGGCCGCAAGCGAGCAGGTTTTTCTCACCCCGTCGACGCGAAACAGTCGCCTGTACTGCAATCGAGAAGCCGTGAAAGAAGCCGAGATAAATGAAGGCTAAGAAGGAGGAGAATCCGACTGCGCCAAGTGCAGCATCTCCCAAACTCCCAACCATCGCAGTGTCAATCAAACCCAGCACTACGCTTGACACCATGCCACCCATTATCGGCAGTCCGATCACAAAAATTTTTCGAATGCGGTCGGGATGTATCACGGCTCAGAGTCCAAATTCTCGATCGGCAATGATAGCAGTCGATCTAAAACTTTGTACGGGTTAGCATCGGCCCGTTGAAATTGAAGGAATGTTGTTATCAGTCGCATAGTAGGACAAGGGCAAGGCGTCGTCTCACCTGCGGGATGGTATTTGTTGAGCGTTACTTCTTTTGTCATTCCTGCTGGCATCCAGACTGTATTGTTTCCCTGGCTCATTGCGATTGAGTTGCAACTCGGCGCGAAGGAACTTGGCCTTGGTCAGATGGCGTTGCAAATTCCGGCGCTGTTTCTCATTTTGATCGGCGGTTTTCTCGCAGATCGGCTCGACTCTCGAAAGATGCTGATCCTATTGCACCTCATCGCCGTAGCACCGCCCTTATGCCTGGCATTACTGATCGAAAACGGCGCACTCAGTTTTGGTTGGATGATCGTTTATGCGCTAAGTATGGGTGTGGTAACGGCATTTTCTCAGCCTGCCCGGGACAAGTTGTTGAACTCCATAGCGGGTAACCGAATTCAAAGAACGGTCACTGTCGTCATGGGACTTACCTTCGGCGCCCAGATCATTGGTTTTGCGATCGCAAGCTCGGCTGAATCAAATGGGCCCGAGATTCTCCTCGTTCTAATGGCCTGTATCATGGCTTCTGGAATGTACTCGTCGTCTCGTTTACCCGCCTCTCCGGGAAACCCCGGCATGGGCGTGAGTATGAGGGCGGCGATCGTGGAGGGACTAGGAATTGTTTGGCATTCAGAAAAAATGCGAGCAAGCGCAATACTGTTAGGTGCGATCAGCATGTTTTACGGGGGTACGTTTCTGGTGCTGAACCCGCTGATGGTTCGAGATCTTTATCAGGGTGGTTCAGAAGAAATATCCTTGTCTTTTGCCATGTTTATGTCTGGAACGGTGCTCACCACAGTGGCATTGGTTTCTGTCGGGGGGGTTAAAAACCCAGGCTTAGCACTTATTGTCGCGGTGCTTGCCGGTGGAGTCATGCTGGCGATCGCATCCCTTGGGTTGTCCTTTCATGGATATCTAGCGACGATCTTTGTCTGGGGTTGTTGCGGTGGTTTGGCCATGAGTATGGGCCGCACTATTATGCAGGAATTAGCACCTGAATCTCATCGAGCAAGAGTCATGTCGGTTTTTTCCCTCGCCAATGTGGGGGCTTTAACTTTTGGTGCGGCCATTATGGGATTTAGCGCTGAGTATGTCGGTATACTCAACAGCTTTTTGGTTGCGGTGGCGGGCGGTTGGGCGACAACTCTCTACGTCGCAACATTTACTCCGCTTGCCCACAGCGAAATATAGATAAGAAAACAGGTAGATCATCTTGCGACAACACAGTTTACGACAACCCAGTGAAAACTATTGCGAAGTCAACGGCGCTCGACTGTGCTGGTTTGAATGGGGAGAAGCCACTGCTGAACCGACCATTTTGTTAGTACATGCAACGGGGTTCCATGCTCGGTGCTGGGATCAGGTTATTGCCCATCTCAAAGGTCGTCACGTACTTTCTCTGGACCTTCGCAATCACGGTCGGAGTGCCAAGGGTGCGGCGGTTGGGTGGGATGTCTATTGTTCGGATCTAACCGAATTTATTCAGGTCAGAAACTTGTCTAACATTGTGTTGGCCGGCCACTCAATGGGCGGGTACTGCGTAGTGAATGCGCTGGTTAAAGTTGGCGATCAAATTGAACGAGCGGTGTTAGTCGACCCTGTTGTCATGGATCCATCTATTTACGGGCAATCAACAAACCTTCACGAGGCGTTTCTCAATGAGGAAGCAGAGCATCCGGTTGCCCGGCGGCGTAACCAGTTTGTTGATGCCGAAGCCATGTTTAAGAATTTTGAAGGCCGAGGCAGCTATGCGTCCTGGACGAAGGAGGCACTCCGAGATTATTGCGAGTATGGTTTATTGCCTGATGATGAGACTGGAGAGTTTAAATTGGCTTGTCCGCCGGGCCTGGAAGCCTCCATTTACATGGGAAGCCAAAGCCAGCCTATCTACGGTAAGTTTAGTCAGGTTGAGGTGCCGGTGACCGTGTTAAGAGCCAAGCGTGTAGAGGTCCGCACAACGATGGACTTTACTCTCTCTCCGACCTGGCCGGCGTTAGCCGATCAGTTTGCCAATGGGCGCGATGTTTATCTGCCTGAACTTACCCACTTTATGCCGATGCAAGCACCAGAGTTGGTTGCCGGATATATTCTTGGGAATCGTTAGAACTTGTTAAAAATTTGACGACCTTGTGATGGATAGTCCCGCGCAGCAGCAGGCGTCTATAAGAGAGACACGTAGTAATGGGAAGCGCATTAATTTAGTCTAGATTGGATTGAAGCATCAGTGTTCTGTCTGGAGTCAAAATGAGTGTAAAACCCCTTCTTGCCGTCACTATGGGCGATCCAGCTGGGATTGGGGCAGAAGTGGTGGTGAAGGCTTTCCAGCGAGCGTCAATTTTTGCTGATGCCAACCCCTTTGTATTAGGCAGTGAAGCGTGCCTAAAACTGGCGATGTTGGCGGCGGGAATTGATCTGCCGCTTAAAGTTCGACGCAGTTTGGCGGAATTGGAAAGTCATGCGGGGGTTATCGAGCTTATTGAACCAGTAGAGTTTTTGATGGATCAGCATGTTTACGGCCAGGTGAGTGCTGCGGCGGGCAGGGCAGCTGTCGGGTATTTTGAGACAGCAGTTAGAATGGCGCTGGCGGGTGATATTCAGGCTGTGGTGACCTGCCCAATCAATAAAGAAGCGGTCCACGCGGCTGG
>JBLHQQ010000304.1:0-3819 GCA_047625245.1 Candidatus Azotimanducaceae bacterium | reverse complement strand
GCTTATTCGTCCTTTAAAATATCGTAACTTCCGTTTCCTATGGCTCGGTTCTGTACTCTCCTATCTGAGCGGCCAGCTCACCATGTTGGCCTTTCCCTGGCTGGTTCTGAAGCTTACCGGAGATCCGTTCGCTATGGGCGCTGTCTTGGCTGCGGCTGGTATTCCACGAGCGGTCTTTATGGTCGTCGGTGGAGCCATGACGGATCGTTACAGTGCACGAAGCGTCATGATGTGGACGACGCTCGTGAGGTTTATTCTGATGTTTATCCTCGCGACCCTGGTTTACACCCAGAGCGTGGATATGTGGATGATCTTTATCGTCGCCTTTTTCTTTGGTGCGGCGGATGCCTTCTACTGGCCTGCATCGATATCAATTTTGCCCAAGCTTCTGCCTGCTGAGGACCTACCTGCAGGCAATTCACTGCAGCAAGGGCTCGGACAACTGAGTCAGATTATTGGTCCGGTACTGGGTGGGCTGATCATTGCTTACTTTGCCGCAACGGGCGCTGAAGCTCAGACCTTTCAAATCGCAGATCTATTGGGAATATCCGTCGCGTTTTATATTGATGGTATTGCCCTGGGCATCTCTTTCGTTGCGATCAGCCTGATTCGAATGCTAGAGGCTCCTGCACCAGAAGGGCGCTTATCGTTTGATTCCGCTTTTGCATCCATCAAAGAGGGGTTAGTTGCGGCATGGCAAGATCCACCCATTCGTATGATGGCTTTGATGTTCGCCTTCTTTTCGATTTTTTTCCGCGGACCTTATGTCATCGGGATTCCGGTTTTGTGCAACGAACGTTTCGCCGAAGGGGCGTTATCGTTCGGCTTTATCGGCTCTGCGTTTGGCGTAGGCGCGTTGCTAGGTATGATCCTCGCGGGCTCGTTACGTAAGCCGCCGGATCACCTGTTGGGTATGCTGATTATTTTGGACATTTTCGCTCTTGGTCTCGGCTTTATTGTTTATGCCCTTGCGGAGAATATCGAGACGATGATGATGTTTTCTGCTGTGACGGGATTAACCGATGGCTATATGAGTGTATTAGTGATTTCCTTCATCCAGCTGCGCGTACCCGGTAATCTATTGGGGCGAGTCATGTCGGTGATCATGTTGTTTAACATTGGAATGTTGCCGCTCTCCGCTGCGATTGCCGGTGGCTTGATCCGATTATCGTTGGAAGGCGTGTTTATTGGCGCGGGTTCGATCATGATCGTCATCGCGTTAGCCATGATATCCAAACCAAATTTGAGACGCCTCGGCTTACCGGTCGGTGCCTAAGTGTGAACAGGAGTTACGTGTGTCAAAACTATTATTTGAAGGTCTAAAAGTACTGGATGTGGGTTCCTGGATCGCAGGTCCGGTCGCGACAACGATCCTTGCCGACTTTGGTGCCGATGTGATTAAGGTTGAGCGGCCCAATGAGGGTGATCAATATCGAATACTCTCGGCATTACCTGGCTATCCTGATTCAACACAGAACTATATGTGGGAAACGGATGCCCGCAATAAACGTGATCTTGGGCTAAATCTGAAGAGCGATGAGGGACGCGACATTCTGGTTCAGTTGATCGAAAAAGCAGATGTTTATGTGACCAATCAGCCTTTTCCGCTTCGACGTCAGCTGAAACTTGAGTACGAGGATGTTAAGGCAATCAATCCTTCGATCATTTACGCCTCTTTGACTGCATATGGCGAACAGGGCCCGGAGAAAGATAAAGAGGGTTTTGATCTTGTGGCTTATTGGGCACGTTCAGGATTAATGGACCTGGTTCGTGATCGAGATGGTCGACCGGCAATTGCTGTGCCTGGTATGGGTGATCACCCTTCGGCTGTTTCGTTATACGCCTCAATTGTGACGGCGTTGTTACATCGTGAGAAAACCGGCGAAGGATCGAAGGTGCATACCTCGCTGCTTGCGAATGGAGTTTGGTCTGCCGCCTGTATTGCCTCTGCCGGCTTTGCCGGTGGTAACTATGTCGGTTACCGCGCGGTAAAAAGAAAACGTGCTTTTGCTGGTACGGTCTATCAATGTGCAGACGATCGTTGGCTACAAATCACCATGGTTAGAAGCCCTGATGAACTTGTGGCCTTCTTTTCTTTGTTGGATTTAGAAACCCTGTTTGAGGATCCCAGGTTTGAAACACCGGAATCATTCGCTGAGCATACTGAGGCGCTGGTCGAAATCGTGCAGGAACGCCTGCTCACAAGAACGTCCGATGATTGGCTAGCAGACTTCGCCGAAGCTGGGCTAAATATCGTTCGTATTGGCATAATTGAAGAACTGGTGGATGACAAGATGGTTTATGCCAACAATATTGTCGCGCCGCCGACAGATCCAAAATCCGATATGCCTTACGTGATCAACCACCCACTTAACGTCGATGCGATTGATCGAGTAGGCGCGCACAAGGCGCCGGATATTGGCGAACACAGTGACGCAATATTGACCGAGATGGGTTTAAGCTCAGAGCAGATTGAACAGCTTCGCGCTAAAGGTGTTATTCAGTAGCAACAAAAGACTTATCTAATGCCTTGGCCAGCCGCTTCGAACGACGATTGACCGACAAACTGTAAGAACTATCAAGGTGGGTTTCGGTGACAAAACCCTGACTGAGTTGATAAGCGTCCGTGCCGCTAACCTGAGGTGGTGTCAGATTGAAGTTCGGGCGAAGGCTACCGTCTGCTTCAGTCTGATAAGTCCCATCAAACAACGAGTAATTTGATGCCGTCGTGCTCACAACACCTTTGATCTGGTCCCGTGGGACTGCCGGGTAGTTGATATTCAAAATGGCATTGTGTTTATAGTAGAAGGAACGCGCTCAGTCATTTCCGAAAACTTTATTTCCACAGAAATTGCGATCGCGGGATAACCCAGAACATGGGCTGTTGCGGCAGCGCCAACCGTGCCAGAGAGCATGACCTCTTGACCAGAATTTTGGCCAAAGTTTGAGCCAGAGATCACAAGGTCAGGCTTGTTATCCTTGAATACAACACCAAGACCAATTCGAACCGCATCAGCAGGACGGCCAGTGACTGAGTATATGCGGTCAGTATGCTGCGAAGCGCCGCTTTGTTGGGTAGCAGGTACAACCATAATGGCATCGTGATTGGCGGCAATCAGGGCTTCATACAATGCAGTGATACCTGGGGTCTGTTAACTATAGTCGTTAGTCAGCAGGATCGTCTTTCCAAGGGCGCCAAACGTTACTAACAGTAAAATTAAGATTAAGATGAAAGATTTTTATAATCTATCCTTGATTTAACTTATGCAGCATCGCCGGTAGCGACCCGTTCAAATGCGACGCGTAATCTGGCCGCTGCCTCGTCAAATTGTTCTATTGGTGTCCAGGCATAGGCGATTCGAATACAATTTGCGCTGTCGCCACCTGCCGCTGAAAATCCGCTGCCTTTGTTCACTGCGATGCCTTCATGCACAGCGGTGCGCCATACGGCTTCCAAAGACAAACCGGGCTTTAACTTTGCCCAGAAGTAGAAGCCCCCTTTCGGTACGCTCCATTCAATATACTCAGAGACTTCTCGCTTTAAGGCAGCATGCAAGGTGTCGCGTTTGCGTCGATAGACCTCACGGACCTTTTCGAGGTGGGGTTCAAAATCACCGTTGTCGAGAAACTCGCTCATGGCTCGCAGTCCAACTTGATTTTGCCCCATGGCAAATCTCATGTGAGAGAAGAGAGCTAATATTTCTGGTCGAGCCTGGATCCAACCAACTCGAACGCCGGTGGCAACTGTTTTTGAAAAAGTCCCTGTGGACACCACGCCCCAGCCGTCTGCTAGGGTCGAAAAACTGGGAGGCGGTGGTT
>JBLHQQ010000303.1:0-3933 GCA_047625245.1 Candidatus Azotimanducaceae bacterium | reverse complement strand
ATCAAACTCAGAGACTCTGTGGTGGAAGGTGACATCATTTTTCGCGAGACACAGCAATATGGAAACATTCCAAGCTGAAAATCGAAGATGGGCTCGCGTTGGTGAAATTGTCGAGGAATTCTAATCCGTAAATGCTAACGCGCTAATACTTCGGCGCAATCTACGTGGTTAGATCCTGGACAAACTCATAGAAGGTTCGTGCGCTTTGATATATATCGAGAAAGCCGTCCTGAATAACAGAGTGGTCAACAGGGTGAGCTATAAGCTGGGCCTGAACCCAAAAACTGCTCAGCGGGAGTATTACAGCGTAGAATAGTCGACCGAATAGGACGCGCATACTTGTCCTATACGCCAGCTACGCAACGCGGCCGGTTCTGCTAATACCCCAGCTGTTTTAGCAGTGCCTCGGTATATTCATCAGTACTCCCGTTACCGCCCAGGTCAGGTGTTAAGCCTTCGCCCCGGCCAATCACTTCTCGAACAGCCAGGCGGATTTTGTCGGCCGGCTCATTAAGTTCTAGATAATCCAGCATCATCGCAGAGGCGAGTAACAACGCAGTTGGATTAGCAATACCCTTACCCGCAATATCCGGAGCGCTGCCATGAACGGCCTCAAAGATGCCTTTGCTTTCTCCAATGTTGGCGCCAGGAGCAAGCCCTAGTCCTCCGACGAGTCCTGCACATAGGTCCGACAACACATCTCCAAATAGGTTTGTGGTGACGATCACATCGAATCGGTGGGGGTTCATCACGAGCTGCATGGCGCAGTTATCGACAATCATTTCCTCACATTCAATGTGCGGGAAGTTCTTGGCGATCTCTCGGGCGACCTCGAGAAACAAACCCGAGGTGGACCGCATAATATTGGCTTTGTGCACCACGGTGACTTTTTTGCGTTTGAGACGAGTCGCCAACTCAAAGGCGTGGTTGACGATTCGTGTACAGCCTCGTCGTGTGACAACACTCTTCAGCTCTGCCCGTTCACCATCTTCGCTCAACGTGTGACCGACGCCCGAATACAAGCCTTCCATATTCTCTCGCACCACCATGATGTCGATGTCTGTATAGCGCTTGGAAGCCCCAGGAATCGACAATACAGGGCGAACATTGGCAAAGAGATCAAACTGCTGGCGCAACGAGACGTTCACTGATGTGAAACCACGACCGATTGGAGTCGTAATCGGCCCTTTTAGAGTGACAGGGTTCTTCGCGATCTGTTCAAGCGTCTCCTCCGGGATAAGATCCATTCCCTGCTGAATGGCAGGACCTCCAGCCAGTGCTTCTTCGAATACCAGACCCGCATCAACCGCAGTCAAAATTTTGAGTACTGCTGAAGTAATTTCCGGGCCAATGCCGTCGCCAGGAATAACGGTTACAGGTAGTTTTTTCATGGCGCGAGTATAGCGAAAAGCCGTGTGAAGTGTTGCCTCATATCGGGCTTCAGTTGACCGACTTAACACCCTTTTTTTCAATGACGCGGCACTCGCAATGGCAATGTGACATGATGTTTTTATCGAGCACTGCCGGCAACACGCTTCTTGTTCTTTCTGGCTGGCACCAATCTAGGCAGTGGCTATCTGGCCGTCAACCTCGGGCATGCTTCTCTTTGGGGCAGTAGCGCAAATGCCACGCTGGTACAAAAAATCGATCCTCATCTTCCGTGCGATTCTGAGCATCGGGCTGCTGGTGGCTTTGTTATTCGAGGTGAAATTACCCGTCGGCCGGCTAAACCCTGTTTGTGATCTCCGTTCATGCGAAGTGTTTGCCACTATTGGCCATACCGTGGGTCCAAACCAGGGACCGACGCCCCAGCGAATCTGTTTTGAAGCAGAGTCCGTGGCCGATGCTGCAGGGAAGGTTGTGAAGTTTATGGCCCACCCCTGGTTCGAGGTAGATGAGAAGTAAATCTACGCAGCCGGGAGCGCGGAGTTTGATTCAACGGGCACCTGGCCATGCAACTTTGCTTAGCCTACCCCACCAGCAACTCCTTAACTGCCGCTTCGCGAATCAATCGTTTATCAATTTTTCCTGAGGCAATCCGCGGCAGGGGTTTATCACTTTGAATCAGATAGCGAGGTATCTTAAATTTTGCTATGTGTTGCTGCAGGAATTCAACCAGCTCTTTTTCATTAATCGCCGCTTCAGCATAAATGGTGGCGCCAACTTCTTCACCCAGCCTCTCGTCGGGTACCGCGTATACGGAAGCTTCCATTATCGATGCGTGGGCGAGCAAGCCAGCTTCTACTTCGGCACAACCAATATTTTCACCACCGCGAATAACCAGATCCTTAATCCGATCGACAATGTAGACATAACCCTCTTCATCAATATAAGCCACGTCACCGGTTCGCAACCAGCCATTATCAAAGGTCGAGGCATTTGCGTCGGGTCTTTGCCAATAGCCTTCAATAACTGATGCGCCTCGCACCAATAGCTCACCTCGCTCCCCTGCAGGCATCTCTTCACCAGCTTCATTGACAATTTTGAGATCTAACACAGCGGAGCCGCGACCTGAGCTTCCAGGATGATTCAGATAATCCTCTCCGCCAATTCCGCAGCCAATGGCATTGGTTTCGGTCATGCCCCAACCCGTATTCGGTAGGGCTTTTGAAAACGACTTGGCAATATTCTTAACTTGCTCTGGTGCTCTTGGCGCGCCGCCACCGCCGACTGTCTGCAGCGAACTCAAATCACGATCTGTGCTCCGCGCTGTGTTGAGCAGGTCCCCGGTCATTGCAGCCGGTGCAACAAAAGAAGAGATTTTTTCTTTTTCGATCAACTCTGCCGCCAGAGCTGGATCCCATTTATACATAGCGACTAATTTGCGCTGGGATCGAAAACTCGAGAGGAATACTGCGTGGGAGCCAGTAGCGTGGAACAACGGCACTGCCATTAGCCCGGCCGGTTGAAACTCAGGCGTGGGCATTTCGGCGCCCGACATCCGTACTGCCGTGATTTGATCCAATTCCCAGGATTTTAGGGCGGAGAGGATATTCAAATGACAAGACACGGCACCCTTAGGATGACCTGTCGATCCGGAGGTGTAGAGAATAGTGGCCATATCCTCGGGACTCACATCAACCGTCGGCATTGTCGCAGGCTGGGAGGCGAGAGCCGATTCTAGAGACGCACCCTCATCACAGCGAACCGTCAACATTGTGAGGCTTAACTTAACAAGCACCGGTTGAATCCGCTCAAACCGCTCGGCATCTGCAATCAGAACTTTAGCGCCACTGTCCGTTAGACCATATTCCATCTCTTCTGCAGTCCAAAGTGCATTCATCGCCACTGCGACGGCACCGATTGACGTGACCGCCATAAAGGAAAAAACCCACTCTGGATAGTTTCGCATCGAAATCGCAACCCGATCACCCTTTTGGATGTTGTGCTCATTTTGCAAAAGCTGGGCGATTTGGCTAGCCCGGTCATAGGCTTGTTGAAAGCTGTAGCGCTCGTCGTCATAAACGAAGAAGTCCAAGTCTGAACGATTATCGTTGAACAGATCCCTTAATGTGTGGGGTCCATTTTTGAAGCT
This sequence comes from Candidatus Azotimanducaceae bacterium, assembly GCA_047625245.1. GTDB lineage: Bacteria > Pseudomonadota > Gammaproteobacteria > Pseudomonadales > Azotimanducaceae > JAHRVQ01. Next base: position 398 of record JBLHQQ010000303.1, on the reverse strand, counting down.
TCGAATCTGTTGGCCGTACAGCTGTCTATTTTCAATTTCGTAATCTGCACCTGGCGCAATCAACTCCGCACGCGCTTGTTCCCTTGTTAGCACCTCACAACCTCCTTGCTGGTAAGAGCGTGAATATATCATAGCGACTCGCAAGCTGGTGGCCTAAAATGACAACAAATCTGCCCTACTGGAGTGTCTATGTCGCATCTCGATTACCTTGCTGGCTTCGACAATGAGCATCAAACGGAGGCGGTCACTGGGGCCCTACCAATTGGTCAATTTAGTCCACAGGTCCATCCACTTGGCCTTTATGCTGAACAGCTTTCAAGTACGGCTTTTACCGCACCACGACACGCAAACCGCCGAACCTGGTGTTATCGAATCCAACCCTCGGTCAGTCAGTCAGG
>JBLHQQ010000302.1:0-3951 GCA_047625245.1 Candidatus Azotimanducaceae bacterium | reverse complement strand
CGGCGTTGACGAGACCATGCTCGGCGGTATAGTCACCCCAGGCGTGATCACTGTCGATACCGATAAGGGTTTCGTCGAGGTCAAAAATCGCAAGTTTCAATGGTTAATCCAGTGGCTAATCGAGTTGTCTGTAGAGTAAGTGTAACGGTTTCGGTAGTGTTGTTCATTTTTAGGTCAATTCGGCACTCACCCCTTTAATTGCCCAAAAGTGGTATTTAATAGACAATGAAAGCTAAATGAAAATAATAACAGGTGGCGTAGACAGTGATAGATTCTGACGGTTATCGACCTAACGTTGGGATCATTGTCGCGAACCCAGCGGGACAAGTACTTTGGGCTCGCCGCTGCGGTCAGAACGCATGGCAGTTCCCCCAGGGTGGTATTAAAAGCGGAGAGTCGATTGAAGATGCGCTCTACCGGGAGCTGGATGAAGAAATTGGACTCCAGCCAGATCAAGTTGAGATTATCGGGAGTACCAAAGGATGGCTTCGCTATCGGTTGCCAAAGCGCCTGTTACGCAATAATTCGAAGAGCTTTATTGGTCAGAAACAAAAGTGGTATCTGCTGAAAATGCTCGCGGATGACCAGGCCGTCTGCTTTGATCACTCGGATAGTCCGGAATTCGATTTTTGGGATTGGGTGAGTTATTGGTATCCGCTAGGCCAGGTTGTCGCATTCAAAAAAGATGTGTATCGGCGTGCCATGAAAGAACTCGCCCCGGGACTCTCAAGATGTTTGGTACACACCTCATAAATCACTGGAAACTACCCCATGCTAGAAATACTGCGGCGCGTAACTCAAGAAGTTAACGCTGCAAAAGACCTCCCTAGCGCTCTCGATATCATTGTCGATCGCGTCCAATCGACCATGGAAACTGAGGTGGTATCTGTCTATTTGCTAGACGAAGAACGGGGGAAATACGTTTTTATGGCCACCAGAGGGCTTAATCAAGCGTCAGTCGGTTCCGTTGCCCTGGCCCTCGATGAAGGTTTGGTTGGGCTTGTGGGTCAGCGCGCAGAGCCAATCAATCTGACTGAAGCGGCCAGTCACCCGCAGTTTAAGTCTATTCAGGAGCTCGGTGAGGAGCCCTATAACACCTTCCTTGGCGTACCCATTATCCACCACAGAAAGGTGTTGGGTGTTTTGGTGGTGCAGCAGCAGAAAAAACGGCGCTTTGATGAAAGCGAGGAAGCATTTCTTATTACCCTCTCTGCTCAGTTAGCGGGTGTCATAGCTCACGCTCGAGCGACCGGAACGTTAACGATGGCAGGTAATTTGAAAGATCTGCCTTCTAGTCGTTTCGTTGGGAAGTCCGGTAGTTCCGGTGTTGCGATGGGCACATCCATTATCATGTTTCCTGAAGCGGACTTATCGAGTGTGCCCGATCGGGCAACCAAAGACTCGGCCGGTGAAATTTCAGAATTTCGCCAGGCCGTTGAGGAAGCTAAATCCGAAATTGAGAGCATGAGTGAGACGCTTTCGGACCAGCTAAAGCCTGAGGAGTTGGCATTGTTCGATGCCTATCGACATATGTTGGATGAGTCGGCGATCACGGGTGAAGTGATAGAAGTTATTGAAACAGGCGTTTGGAACCAAACGGCGCTACGCCGAGTGATCGATGCCCATGTTGCTACGTTTTCTTCGATGGAGGATCCGTACCTCAGGGAACGCGGGGCCGATGTCTTGGATCTGGGACAACGCGTGCTGGCGAAGTTACAAACTCGTGTCGAACGGCGTCCTAACTACCCTCGAAAAACCATTTTGATTGCTCAGGAACTCACACCCGCTATGCTGGTTGAAGTTCCAAGGAGTAAGTTGCAGGGTCTAGTGTCGCTGAAAGGCTCGGGCAGTTCCCACGTCGCGATTTTGGCTAAGGCCATGGGTATTCCGACAGTGATGGGGGTTGAAGACTTACCGATCCATCTCCTCGAGAACAAGCCAGTGATCGTCGATGCCAATACGGGATGCGTCATTACGTATCCTAATCGTGAGCAGCAGAATCATTATCGGCGGCTGGTTAAAAAAGAAAAAACCCTCATCGAGGGGCTCGATACACTAAAAGATGCGCGATCTGAGACCAGTGATGGTCACAGGGTCAACCTTTGGGTCAATACCGGCTTGGTGAGCGATGCGGCCATGTCTTTAGAGCGTGGTGCTGAAGGAGTGGGCCTATATCGGACGGAAGTTCATTTTATGATGAATGACCGGTTCCCTACTGAGGAGGAGCAGAGAGTAATTTATCGCGAGCACCTAAAGGCATTTGCGCCAAGGCCTGTGACCATGCGTACCCTGGATATCGGCGGTGACAAAGCCCTGAGCTACTTCCCTATTCAGGAAGAAAACCCCTTTCTTGGTTGGCGGGGCATTCGGGTCACGCTTGATCACCCAGAAATATTCTTAGGTCAGGTTCGCGCGATGATTCGGGCGAACGAAGGTATTGAGGCGTACTTGAGAATTATGTTGCCAATGGTTTCTAGTGTGGCGGAGGTGGATGAGGCTCAACGACTCATCAGTCAGTGCTATCGGGAGATTATTGAAGAAGGGATTGAAGTTGAAATGCCTGATGTTGGGGTCATGATCGAGGTTCCAGCGGCGGTTTATCAGGCTCGCGATATTATCAAACGGGTCGATTTTCTCTCGGTCGGCAGTAACGACCTCATTCAGTACATGTTGGCGGTTGACCGAAACAACGCGAGGGTTGCGGAACTTTACCAGGAGTTTCACCCTGCGGTATTACACGCATTGAAACAGGTGGTTGACGCCGCGCACGCAGAAAAGAAACCCCTGGGTATTTGTGGCGAAATGGCGGGAAACCCAGCTGCAGCAATTCTTCTTATTGCGATGGGCTTTGATGTACTTTCTATGAGTGCGAATAATCTTCTCCCGGTGAAATGGGCGATTCGTAGTTTTAGTCTAGTGCAAGCGAAGAAAATTCTGGCGAAGGTGCTAAAAATGGACAACGCCTATTTGATTAAGAACTATGTGGAAGAAGAACTACGCAAGGCTGGCCTTGGTCAGCTTATTCGAAACCATTAACCGCTGCGTGTAAGGCTTTGACGGACGGTGCCTGTCGCATGTCCCTTTGAGTCAAAACCCCGTTCTTCGAAGTTGATTGTGTCGATGCCTAGTTCGACAACCGTACTGACACTGGTGCCGTAAGTGTCTCCGAGGATGAATCTCGCTGTGTGGGCGGCACCATCACCTTGATATGCCAGTAGCTTGAACAGGTTTTCTGACAGTGTGTTGTCGCATCGTTCTTCTTGATTGACCAATTGTCGATTAGATAATTGCTGTTCGAGCAAGTTGCGACCAGAGATGACCTTAGGCCAGTCACAATCAAGCAGTTGGTTAGACAAGCCATAGTAGCCCCGTTGTAATCTTTGAATCTCATTGTTGCGATTGCTGAAGTAAAAAACTTCGCGACCATCTGACAGTAATAGATTAAACCCGCGGTACTCTTGTGCTCGACATTGCACATCTTTGAGGTACTCCTGGCATGGCATTTCTCCATTTAGGAAGTCCGCGGTTAGCTCTCCTCTGGATCTGGGCGGTAAAGGATCTGCTGGTACCTCGGCAAAGTTGGTGACGGCTGCGAAGCGACCGTTTTTGTTGATCCCCAGCCACGTGCCCCCGGCAACAAGGTCTCGTCCGGCAAGAAGGCTCGATTGATCCTGCCAAAAGTCAGCCCGGGCTGTGGCGCGACTGTGTTGTTCGTCGCGATTGGCGACAACAACCAGATGTTGTTTAGGATCTGGGTCGACCGCAAATAGTATCAGGCACATAGAGTCAGAGATTGAGAAAAAAGCCAGTTTATCATTGCGTCAGGTTAACGGATAATACGATTTTTCCAATCAAAGCGCTTTATGTGGCAATACCCGCAGTTTGATCCCGTCGCGATTAGCCTTGGACCTATCCAGATCCACTGGTATGCCCTTAGCTATCTAATTGGTA
>JBLHQQ010000301.1:0-3953 GCA_047625245.1 Candidatus Azotimanducaceae bacterium | reverse complement strand
TTAATCGTGGCCCCGATGGCATCCTAGTGAACGAAAATGGTGAGCGACTCAGCCTCACATTGACCACAGGTTACGAACGCTTCAAAGACATTCTGACGATTCTAAAAGAAGAAGCGAGTAAAACAGGACTCGAATTTCGAATCGAAGTTCTCGACGGCACTGCGGGATGGAAAAAGATCCAGGAGAAAAAACATGACATCTCGTTTTCTGCATTAAGTGCATCTCTGGAAATGTATCCACGTTTCTGGGAAACATATCATTCTGATAACGCCTACGATCAAGCGTTTCTTGCTGACGGTAGCGTGAATGCTGAACGGTCGGTTAAAACACAGACCAATAACATGGAAATGATGGCCGTCCTCGAAATGGATCAAATGATCGAGGCTTACCGCGAATCTGATGATAAACAACAGATGGTTGAATTAGCCCATAAAATGACGCAGTTGCATCACGATGCTGCCTCATTCTCGCCAGGCTTCTATCAACCTTTTTATCGCGTCGGCCACTGGCGGTGGATTCGCTATCCTGATGACTTTAATGTCAAACATTCTCGAAGCCCTGGAGAATACTATGTGCAGTGGATAGACACCAAGTTGAAAGAAGAGACTTTGGCTGCACGAAAAAACGACGAAACGTTCGAGCCCGAAGTTAACGTTTTTGATCAGTATAAGTAGCCTGTGACTGAGCCTCTTTTATCCATTCAACACCTTGTCACCGAGTTCGACACGGATGAGGGTCGAGTACGAGCTGTTGACGACCTTTCCTTTGATGTGAAACCAGGCGAAACCATTGGTATTGTCGGTGAGTCGGGCTGCGGAAAGAGCGTCACTGCACTTTCCATTATGCGATTGTTACCTCAGCCGATGGGCCAGATCGCCAGTGGCAACGTCATCTTCCAAGGCCAGGACCTGACAAAGCTTTCGTTGCCTAAAATGGAAAAGATTCGCGGCGCGCGAATCGGCATGGTATTTCAGGAACCGATGACCGCCCTGAATCCGGTCCACACCATTGGGCGTCAAATCACTGAAGTATTACTGCTCCATCAAGACATCAGTAAAGATGCAGCCATCAGGGCGGGGGTCGAGATTCTCGACAAAGTTGGCATACCCTCGCCGGATATCCGAATGACGGAATACCCCCACCAACTATCAGGAGGTATGCGGCAAAGAGTCGTCATTGCTATCGCTCTGGCCTGCAAGCCTGCGCTGCTAATTGCAGACGAACCTACCACAGCGCTTGACGTCACCATCCAGGCTCAAATTCTCGAACTGATCCGTGAGTTGCAATCGGATCTAGGCATGGCTGTGATCATGATCACTCATGATCTGGGCGTGATCGCCGAGACCTGCGAGGATGTGGTGGTGATGTATGCAGGCAAGATGGCAGAAAAAGGTTCGGTCTACGACATATTTGATCGGCCTAAACATCCCTATACCAAGGGACTACTGGCATCCATTCCGACTCTGGATACGATACCAAAATCGAAACTCAGTGTGATCGATGGCATGGTCCCCGGCCTGCTCGATTTACCAACCGGTTGCCGCTTCGAGAATCGCTGCCCGTACCGGCAGGACGGTTGCACGTTAGCACCGCCGCCAATTGAAACTGTGGACCAAGAACACCAGGTGAGCTGCCTTCGATGGCAAGAGATATGAATCAACCAATTTTAAAAGTCGATGATTTGAAGATGCACTTCCCGGTGAAGGAAGGCATTTTCCTCAATACTAAAAAGTTTAACAAGGCAGTAGACGGTGTATCTCTCACCATTCAACCCGGTGAAACACTCGGTCTGGTGGGCGAATCTGGTTGCGGCAAGTCCACCTTAGGTCGATGTATTAGCCGCCTCTACCAGCCGACTTCTGGCAGCATTCAGTATGAGGGTAACGAAATTTCCACCCTCGGAAGCCGCGCTCTGTTGCCCTATCGACAAAATATTCAGATGATCTTTCAGGATCCTATGGAGTCCCTCAATTCTCGGCACACCGTTGGCGATATTCTGATGGAACCCTTTATCATCCATAACATTGGTGATCGAGTATCGAGGCAAAAGAGAGTTCAGGAGCTACTAGAAATCGTTGGGCTACCAGCTCGATCAGTCAGTCGCTACCCCTTTGAATTTTCAGGCGGCCAGCGGCAGAGAATTGGGATCGCGAGATCCATTGCACTTAATCCAAAGCTCATTGTTTGTGATGAGCCTGTTTCCGCACTGGACGTCTCGATCCAGAGCCAGATACTCAATCTGTTGATTGAGCTACAACAGGAATTCAATCTTTCCTATCTGTTTATCGCCCACGATCTTGCCGTGGTGAAACATATCTCAGATAGAATCGCGATTATGTACCTCGGCAAAATTGTTGAGTCGGGTAATGGCGAGGAAGTTTACAAAGAATCTCGACACCCCTACACCCAATCGCTCATATCTGCGATACCAGTTCCGAATCCACACCGCCCGCTCAACCGACAAATCATCTCAGGCGACGTGCCGTCTCCAATCAACCCACCGACTGGTTGCGCTTTTCATCCACGATGCCCGATGGTCGAGGATAGGTGCAAGCACGAAGTTCCAGTTCTCGAAACCATTAACGAGGGACATATAGCCGCGTGCCACCGAAAAGATGAAACTCGAGGCAATAGCGCGGATATCTAGTGATGAGAGATGAATGACACACTGTGTTGTTCAAACAGGGCGCGTCAGTCTACTTATTGAGGTTCTATCTATTGGGGTGTTATGGAGAACAACGGATTGAGCAAGCGCTTAATCGGACCAACAAGCTTGATAGGTGCTTCAGACACTGACAAGCAAATACACGAGCCATTCGCACTTGCTGTCGGACTATGCACATCACCTGGTTGGCGAACGAGAAAGTCTCCTTCATGATAGACGCCATCACTGTCGGAAAAACTACCTTGTAATACCACAGTGATTTCAAGACCATTGTGACCGTGATCTGGCGCCTTACCACCGGCCTTGATCTTGTGTAGCGCGAGTTCATAGTGATCCTCACCCACGACCAGCCGGGAAATTCGTAACGCCGGAGTTAAAAACCGCCACTTTAAACCGTGATCAGGCAACAGATTCTTTACGAGCTGAGGCAGCCTTGCTTCGTCTTCTTGCAGAACTTGTTGTCTCGACTCGGCGGGAGACGCAACCTGGTCCAAACAAGCCAACACCTCGTTCAAAGCCCCACTACTAAGTTCCGCAGGGGCAGTTGTTTCCAAAAAACTCCCACCTAGACTTGATAGCTCAGAGTTTTTGCCACGGCATTCTTGGCAAAAATTCAGGTGAGAGGATATCGATACACATACAGCCGGACCCAACGCTCCAGCAGCATAGTCAACCAACATTTCATTGTCTGGATGTTTTGATACCTGCATCACTCTACTTCCTCTGTGTCAGCTTCGAGCTGCACATTCAATCGTTTTAAAGCCAATCGGATTCTCGATTTGACCGTGCCAAGTGGCAGAGAAAGTTCCTCCGATACTTCACTGTGGGTCTTACCTTCGAAGTAAATCTTACTAATCACTTCTTTCTGTTCCTGGGGTAGCAATTCGATACTATCTCTCACCACCCGCTTATTTCTCAATTGGACCAAAGAAATCTGAGAGGGGTTCTCATCCCCCGGCTCATACAGATCATCTGCATGAACATCCCGCTGACGCCTCATTTCCCGCCGGATCCAGTCGATTCTGCAATTTCGCGCAACCGTGTATATCCAGGTACTTGCAGATGATTTTTGTCTGTTAAAACTGTTCGCTTTACGCCAGACCTTGATCATTGTTTCCTGCGCAAGCTCTTCCGCCTGCTCGTGCCCAATATTGGACCCCTTCATCAAGAAACCCTTCAACAACGGCGCGTAGTGTTGGAACAGGCGCGTGAAGGCTTCCCTGTCTCTTTCAGCACCTACTCTAATGAGTAGATCACTCCATTCGTCGGCTGTTGTATCAGCGAGCAT
>JBLHQQ010000300.1:0-3964 GCA_047625245.1 Candidatus Azotimanducaceae bacterium | reverse complement strand
TTGGATTTCGAAATCAAACTCTCCACCACAATCGCCACAACAAAAATCGGCAATGCGATGCCGCCAAGGTCATCCTGGGATAATTGTTCTATTGCGGTTTGAAAATTCATTGTTTATAGGTTCATTGCGTAGGCTAATGGTTTACAGGTTCAGATGGGTTGGCTTCCATCCCGCTCAAAACACTAACACAGTGACGACTCTTGCCACAGGGCTGTAATGAGGCAGCAGGTCGGTGTATAACCAATGATTACCGATTAAGAACACAGGAGACAGGTATGGCTTATGTAGAGAACCAGACTATTCACGATGCTGATTCCCATGTCATGGAGTTCCCGGAAAAAATCCTCGAGTACATCGAAGAAAAGTATCGGCTAGATCTAGCAGCCCGAATCAAATCAGTACCAGCAAGTTGGGTCGATGAAATGACTCAGCTGCACGATAACCCGGAATTTGTCGCCGGTGCAGAAACCGAGTTGATGGCGCGTCGTAATCACCAGGCCATTGGCGCGTTTCGTTCGACAGATCGTCCCAAAACTTTGGATTATCTGGGTTTTGCCAGCCAGCTAGTCTTTACCACCAGTGCGCTCAGCAACTACGGGCTAGAGAACGGCGCCACTAACGAACTTGCCATAGCTTCTGCTCGAGCGCACAACCGTATGATGGCGGACTTTTGTAGTGTTGATGATCGTCTTCTCGCGACGGGTTATGTGCCTCTGGTAGATATCGAAAAAGCGCCACAGATTGCTCGAGAGGCCATTGATCTTGGATGCAAAGGCATCATGATTCCGTCGACCTGTCCCCAGGGGCATGCTCCAAGCCACAAGGGTTTTGATGCCCTGTGGGGTCTGGTGCAGGAAGCCGGCTTGCCGATCCTGTTTCATGTTGGCGGTGAAGATAAGATGAATCAGGACTACACCCGTAATGGTAGCCCACAGGTCCGGGACTTTCATGGTGGTGCGGAGAACTTCACCGCTCTAACCTATATGTCGATCCCCCTCGCTTTGTGGCAAACCTTGTCTGCGTTGATCATGGATGGTGTGTTTGATCGCTTCGAAAACCTGCAGTTTGGTGCAATTGAATTGGGCGCATCTTGGGTGCCCAGTTGGATGCGGTTTCTAGACTCGGGCACAGCAGCCTTTATGAAGGGGGAAGCGCGATTGCAAAAGCTTTCCGCAAAACCCAGTGAAATTGCCCAGCGACAATTCAAAGTCACTCCTTATCCCCATGAACCTACAGGCTGGATCATCGAAAACTCAGGACCAGAAATGTGTATGTTCTCCTCGGACTTCCCTCATATTGAAGGCGGTAGAAACCCCCTTAAGCGTTTTGGTGATGCTCTGGTGGATATTTCTCCAGCGGTTCAACAACGCTTTTACCGGGATAATTTTATAGACCTGATGGGCGCTGGACTAGACTCAAAGTTACACGGCAAACCCGACTTAATGGAGTACCAGAAAAACCAATGAACTTTGAATTAACGCGCGAAGAGGCTCGAGTGATGGGCTGTCTGCTTGAAAAATCCGTCACGACCCCGGATCAGTATCCATTAACGTTGAACGCGCTGGTGAATGCGAGCAATCAAAAATCTAGCCGCGACCCGATAATGAACCTGGAGCAGGGTGTCGTACAACGCACCACGCGCAATCTGGAAGAAAAGTTTCTGCTGCGTACCCAGGAAGGCAACAAGGTTGAAAAGTATATCCAGCGCCTCTGCAACACGCCGATGGCCAAGTGGCAATTCAATAGTGCGGAGTATTCAATTGTGACTCTGTTGTTATTGCGCGGGCCACAAACCCCTGGAGAACTCCGCAGCCGAGCGGGGCGCTTGCACACCTTCGACGATAACCAGACCGTGATGGATACCTTGCTGGGGTTAATGAACCGAGAAGATGGTGCGCTTGTCTCACGCCTGCCAAGAAAAGCAGGACGCCAGGATCACGAATATATGCATCTCTTTAGCGGCGAGATTGAGTCTGTTGTGATGGAAGTGCCGATCCCCGTAAGCAGTGCGCCGCAACGAGAAGACAAAATCGAAAAGCTAGAAGCGAGAGTGACTCAGCTTGAAGCGGCGCTCATCACACTAGCGGATAAGTTAGGTGAGTCTGTGGTGTTTGGAGAGGTCGAACCTCCTTCCTAGCTAGCTGTTTTTCCGCATAGTCTAGGCAATGATCCTTAGATTAGATTAGCTTTGCTGATAGCACCACGTCGTCTAGGTTGAAATCGATCGAACATGTATACATGAATAGGTTGTAGGCGCTCTTCGCATTCAAGTGACTACCATCAGGCTTGTCAAAGATTTCGACCGTCAACCAGGTTCCAGTATTCAGCTGTCGCAAAACACTTTCTTTTTCTGTGCCTTCGCTAAAGTTGGCACACAAATACACGATTTCTTTTCTGGATTCGTTCCATAAAATCCCAGTGATGCTAAGCCCTACGACGATAACAATAATTATTAGATACTTAATCATAATCGGTATTAGCCAGATAGCCCGAACAATTTTGCTGCGTTGCCACCGAGTACCTTATTGCGGCGATCTTCGCTCATAGGGGCGAGCGCTGTGTGGATTTCCTGCATTGCATTAGCGTGGGAATCTATATGGGGATAATCACTGCCCCAAAGAAAGTGATCCTCGCCAACCAGGTCGCACTGCGCATCAATCGAGCGTTCCGATGGATCCATGACAAACCAAATATTTTCACGGATGTATTCACTGGGCTTTCGTTTCAGGTTCACTGCCCCGCCGAATCGGGCATATTTTTCATCCAGTCGATCCATGAGGTATGCAGCGTAACCTGCGCCGGATTCAACCATGGCCACTTTAAGTTTTGGAAAACGATCAAATAAACCATCGCAAACCAGAGCTGCTGTGGCTGGAATCAATTGCATGGAGCCACCGAGGCCAAATGAAAAAACCGTATTCATGGGTTCGCTGGTTGGGTCCCACCATTGTGTAGCAGCCAAATTCACAGATCGATTAAAACGAACGATTAGGTGAACACACACCGGTAAGTCCGCCTCGACCATTTCCTGCCACAAAGGGTCAAAATCTGGATGGGAAGGGCGTTTACCATTGACCGGCTCTGGTGCTAAAAACATTCCCTTAAAGCCGAGCTTCAGACAGCGCTTGAGTTCCGTCAGGGCAAGATCAACATCGTACAAAGGAATGTGGGCGATGGGCAGAATGCGATCTTTGGCTGGGGAAGCGAAATCCCATTGCCAGTTGTTGTAGGCGCGGGCATAGGCCATGGCAAGTTCAGGGTCCTCTGCTTTGTCCCAGAGAATGCCAATAGTCGGGAATACAACACCGGCATCGACGCCCCAGCTATCTAACAATTCTACCCGGGCATTGGTGTCGTAACTTGCCGTTGGGCAGCCTTCTAGGTAAGGCACCTCGGGACGAGTAAACAAATCGATTGCGTCATGATCAACGCCACCCAGTACCGCGAGTCGACCCGTTAACAAAACTTGGTTATCAACGATCAGTTCTTCGAGCCCGTCGTTGTTTCGCTTAATGCTAATGGATCTATCGAGATATTTAGATTCGAGATAGGTATCCCATAGGTCAGCTGGTTCCATGACATGAGAATCCATATCTACGATAAACGGCTTGGTCATATTTCCCTGCCTTCTAGTTCGCCTTTGATGGGAATACCAGAGTATGCCGACGAAGCCTTGTTGCAAGGAAAACCAGTCTCATCGGCATAAGTTTTACGCAATACTCAAAATTGTTGAGTGATTATTTAAAACGCTGCCGATGGACGCATCTAAATGGATGTGGTGCTGCAGCTTTAGAATTTAAACTGTGAATCTATTTGTATGCGATTGAAGTCCCGGTTTGATCCACCAATGACGTTATTCTCGTTAACAAAGTAAGTAAGAGCCAATTTCCAGCCTTTGTTGATGCCGAAGCTGCCCTTAAAAATATGACCTGTGTGGCCTGTACCACCGCCGCCGAAATCGCTA
>JBLHQQ010000299.1:0-3984 GCA_047625245.1 Candidatus Azotimanducaceae bacterium | reverse complement strand
CGCGCGCAAATTCTGCCGCTCCGCCGGAAACCTCCAACAGCTTGATAAAGCCACCAATGGTCATCATGGTGAAAATGATTTGGATGTTCGACGGTTTGGCTATGACGATAAAGATTCTGTTCTCAATCACATCCAGCACCGCGTTTCCCGGGTGAAAGCCCGTCACAATCAGTGAGCCTGAGAGGACCCCGAGGCCCAACGAGATGATAATATTGCGCGTCCACAGTGCAAGTGCAATGGTCAGGACAGGCGGTAGCAAAGATAGTAGGCCGTATTCGCTCACGTGGTGTGCTCTGAGATGCAGGTATCATGCTAGCACGGAGACGAGAGGCTGACGCGCCTCACTTTCAAGGATAAGTATAGGAGAACCGCGATAGCCATTCAGCTCAGCTGTGATCTGGCGCAAACAAAGCCTTTCATTGCCCCTGTTCTGCTACCAAAAAGATCGAAACAGAGAATACTACAATCCAATCAGCCGATGTTTTTCATTCAAATTGGCGCAAATTGATTTTGTAGGCTGGATTGCTCAACTTTACTGCAAATCCCTCTGGACCATATGGTGTGAATGACCGAGTGCAAGAGCGACTGGCGGAGTAGCGGGCTCACCGGCACCAGTTGAACGCTCGACATTTGGCAAGATATGTACTTCGATCTTCGGCGCTTCATCCATACGCAGATCTCGAAATCATGACAGCTGAAATGTACGACTGCGCGCCCCTGGATCTTGATGCCCAGATAACACGCTCCAGCTTGATTCGCGTTAGCCGCGCGCGTTTGGCTTGTAGCCCCCCTGCACGCACGCGACTCTGTCCAAAGACTATCTACTTTGCATTTGTAAAAACACTATGCGCCCTTGTTCGGGTTAATCAGATACTTCTCACCAGTGGCCTGCTTACCATAGGTCTTGATCGCATCAATCGTTAACGCTTCTGCTAACGACACTTCAGCGGTGTAAGTACTGGCAAAGGTAGTTTTGATTTCATTCGCGACACGCTGCCGCAAAGCTTCAGCTGCCTCAAAGCCAATCTTCTTCAGGAACGGAGTCAAGAGCCAGCCACCCAAGCTCCAGGCCGTGCCATAGGCGCGACTCAACTCTGTTGTACGTCGATCCAGACCGCCGTAGATGTAGACCTGCTTGTGAACCATTGAGCCATAGCCACTGTATTCCTTTGCCGTCATCATTGCCGCACGCTCCATCGCAGTCAGAATCTGCCCGGCGAGTGGACCACCACCAGTTGCATCAAACGCGATGGTTGCACCGGTTTCTAACAACACATTGGTAAGCTGTTGCATGAAGTCGTCATCACTGGTGTTGCACACATGCTCGGCGCCAATGGCCTTCAGCACGTCTACCTGCTCTTGCTTACGGACGATGTTCACGAGTTGAATGCCATCTGCTATGCAGATCTTGTTCAACATCAGCCCAAGGTTTGACGCCGCTGCGGTGTGTACCAATGCAGTATGCCCCTCGGCTTTCATGGTTTCTGTCATGCCCAGCGCCGTGAGCGGATTCACAAAGCAGGACGCCGCCTCTGCAGACGTTGTGCCTTCGGGCATGACCAGACACTGTTTGGCACTCACACAACGAAACTGGGTATACATGGCACCGCCCAGAATGCTGACGGTCTTGCCCAACATCGATTGGGCGAGTTCTGAGTCACCGGCAGCAACTACAACACCACCACCTTCGTTGCCAACAGGCAGGGATTTATCAACGCGAGCTTTCAGCGCATTTAGAATATTTGGCGCTATGTCAGCCGTGATCACCGGTGCATCACTCGTGCCGCTCGCCGTTGCCGTGCTCATGTCGGCCATACCAAACAGCAGACCAAGGTCAGACGGATTGATGGGCGACGCTTCAATGCGAACAATCACCTCGTCCGACGCGGGTACCGGGACATCGATGTGCGCCAGATCGAGTTTGAGATGGCCATCACTGGTGACGGTTGAACGAAGTTGTAGTTGCTGAGTCATGGGCAATCCTTAAATGTGGTCTAGTTAAAGTTGCGCACATTATTACCGTCATTTCCGGACAGTTAAATAGGGTAAAATGCATTGGTTTATTGCCATTAAGACAACAATACGTCGAGAAGTCGCTAGCTGGAGACCTCATGGATCAATTAAGAGCATTGCGCTATTTCTGCAAAGTAGCTGAAACTGGTAGTTTCACTCGAGCGGCTGAAGTGTTTTCTGTACCACCTTCCTCACTCTCGAGACGCGTCGCTGCCTTGGAAGACAGCCTAGGAGCCACCTTACTCAAGCGTAGTACCCGAGCCGTGAAGCTAACGGAAATCGGACAGCTCTACTTTCAGCAAGTGAAGGACATACTCTATCAACTGGAACAAAGCGACGGAGCCGTACGAAGCTACCAAACAAAACCAATGGGTCAATTACGCATAAGCGCAATGACCGGTCTTGGAGACAGATTGTTACCATTGCTGGGTGAATTTAAAGCGCTATATCCAGATATTACTCTCGACCTTAGCCTCAGTGATGCGGTCTCCAATCTTGGCCGGGATGAGGTGGATATCGCCATTCGTGGCGGCTTTGCGCCAAATGAGCGGGTACAAGCAGTCCGCCTAATGGACAATGAATTTATTCCCGTGGCATCGCCTGGCTACCTGAAAGAAATGGGCACACCAGAAAATGTTCTCGAATTGACCAGGCATCGAGGTCTGTTTTATCGCACCCCAACGGGACCGTCACCCTGGCTATGTGAAATCGACGGCGAGTGGCACGACGTCGCTGGCATACCTGTAGCTGTGTCGAATCACGGTAAATGGCTTGCACAACTAGCACTAGAGGGACACGGCATAATGATGGCGCCTCGCTGGTCGTTGGCGAAATATTTGGACAGTGGACAGCTAGAAGAATTATTCTTCCATACAACTCTTCGTGTCTCCCAAAATACCGAAATGGCGATTTATCTGTTATACCAAAAACAGCAGTACGCGGTGCCCAAAGTTAAGGCCGCGGTAGATTTTTTGATCGCGCGATTACGAGACGCTTACCAGTCGTAAAGACTTCGGCGTCGCTGCCGCAAGTTGAATGTCGATTTCACCACTTTGAAGATTGATGCAGAGGCACGCATAAGAACTAGACCTCAGATAACCCAATGGCTCTCCAAAGGTTCAGGCTATATTGGCACCAAATATTCAATCGTAAAAGGATACAGGCTGCCTTATGCCTTTCCCGATCGGTACCTAGTCAATTTCAAATACCTCAACGATACCGATACCAGCTGTTTCATTAACCCCTCTAAAAATCACCGTATAGGCGCCTGGATCTAGTGTCGTTACGATGACTGACTCTGACATTCTCGAAGGTTTTAGATCGACTCGAATATCTGCTGATGCAGCATGATCTTGCCAGTTGTCATTTGAGTCCATCAGCGTTGCTCCACTAAAAAGCTGGATGAATGGATCTTGAAGCAAATTGGAAAGGTTAGGGTCGGCGTCGGATAAACTAGGTCCGCGAGCCGAATCAAAAGTCAGCCTATCCCTGGGTCTCATATCGATTTGGCTCGACATCATGCAAGCGAAGCCAGAATTCAAGGTTGCTGAATGGTGAATTGTTCACCACTTTTCCGTCAGAATTTTTGTACCAGCTTTCTACCCCGGGATGTCCCCATGCTAGGTTCTTACTGAGCTCCTGAACTTCCTCGTTATAACGGGTAGTTTCTGACTCGGGAATCTCAATCGTTTTAACGTGCTGTGACAACATCAGCGCGATGCACTGCATAATGTAATGCACCTGACATTCCGTGTTGTAGATAATTGAACCACCATGGACGATGTTGGTGTTGGGCCCGTAGATGCAAAAAAGATTTGGGTAGTCCGGAACCAGCATGCCCTTGTAGGCTTGGGGATAGTTTCCCCAACGATGTTCTAATGTCTCACCGGAAGTACCTTTAACATCTATCGGCCAAAGGAAACGATTGGTGTTGAATCCTGTCGCGAAAATAACTACGTCGAATTCATGTTG
>JBLHQQ010000298.1:0-3986 GCA_047625245.1 Candidatus Azotimanducaceae bacterium | reverse complement strand
TTGGTAATTTTTCAACAGGAGGTAGTTTTCTTTTTGAGCCTATGTAGCAACTATTCTTAGCTTCTCTATAGGGTAAGCAGATAACCTATTTTTGACTATTCCGTGTTTGTATTTGATCTGCGTATCGCACCTAGTCTAGTTGGCCAGAGCGAATGAGTTGGTAGGTTAGTGTGGCGGGTGAAATCCATTTGTGAGCGGATTGAAATAAACGTTCGAAAAAACAATAAACTCATCGCCGATTTGCGTGACCTGCAACAATCTGGCCGAAATTTTTATTCGGCTTTGTTGAGACAAGATAAAATGATTCAGGAACGAAGAGAAAGTAACAATCGTCTTGCAAATGATCGTCGACGGCTTAACCGTCGCGGTGACGGTCGCAGAGCTACTGGATAGGCTCGTATTTCCTTGCCCTTAGCGCATACCTATAGATGACATAACCCAGCACCCCTGCTGCGCTCGCCGTTAGATAAGCGAAGCTGTAGCGCCCAGTCTCAGCATAAATAATACCCAGTAACAACGGTCCAGCGGCAATTCCAAACGTTGCCAGCATATTCGACAAACCATAAATACGCCCGTAGTGCTGCTGACCGAAGGTAGATGCGATCAAAAGCGGCTGCAGCATCAAAAGATTGCCGACCGAAATGCCAAATAGACCCAGTCCCAATATAAAAGCCCAGGTAGATGTCACCTGGCTTAAGCCAAACAGTGCAACCGACTGCAGTAGCATCATGGTTAATGCGAAGTTTGGCGCAGGAAACCTATCCAGCAACAAGCCGCCCACTAGGCGACCAATAACACTGGCAATAGGAATCACACCTAATGCGAACGCCGCTGTCCGCCCCGTCAAGTATTCCGAGACGAGGCCGTATTGGTGAGCAAGTGCCCCGACCTGAGCCATCATTAGAAACACATAAGCCAATGAGAGCCCCCAAAAATAGCGACTACGAATGGCGTCTTTGAGGAGAGTGCCAGTCACAGGCGGAGCTTCACCCTCCAATTTTGCGCCATCAATCTGTAAGCCAATATCGGCGGGCCATGACTTTAAGTAGAGCAATGAGAGAGGGATCACTCCCAGAAGATACGCCAGCGCGAATATTGTGACTGAATAGTCGATGCCTTTTTCGGCAATCAGCAGTGCACTTGCAGGTGTGATCACAATGCCTCCAACTGAAAGGCCCGTCGATGCGATTGAAAGGGCAAGTGCTCTCCTGGCAGCAAACCAGCGTGTCACCAGGGTGGTTGCAGAAAGTAATCCCGAGGCGGCAAATCCAACTCCGAAGAAACTGTAGGCAACCATCACTTGCCATTCGTTGGACACAAAACGAATCGAGAACAATGCAGCGGCGGCAATAAGAGCGCCAGCACAAACGATAAACCGAACGTCATACCGATCTAATAAGGACGCAATCCAGAGACCCACGACACCGCTAGCAAGAAAGAATAGTGAAACGGCGGAAGATGCAATCTCAACCGAGAGTGCCTTTTCGCTGACGAGGGCCTGTAGGATTACTGCATGATTGTAAAACCCCAGACCGGAACAAAAGGTCAGGGTGATAAAAAGGGTAATGACGATCTTCCAGCCGTAGTACACAAAACCTCGGATGAGTGCGGTAAATGCGGCGTTACCCTACCATAGCCGTGCGCGGCCTTCTTGAAGGTAATGTTAACGGCTTGGCTTGAATAGTAAGGGTATCAATAGCATCCATTCTGTTTAGGTGATGGTGCCGGGCTCTGGACCACTTTCATCAGAGAGCAATTCTGATTGTGCTGGCAGGGCTGATGCCGGTGACCGCTGATATACTTCAGCACGTGGGCTACAAGCTTTTGAGCCAGGTTGATCAGGTACCTATGAGCTTGCTGTTGTCCTCGATACTTTTTGGACTGGCAATCTTTCGCTACCGAATTCTGGAAATCCTGCCAATCGTTCACGATATTGTCGTGCGAAACATATATGCGGGGATCGTGGTCGTGGATATGAACGGCAAGGTGCTGGAGATTAATCCCTTCGCTCTCGCCCTCACTAAGTTGGCCGAGCCTCTTGGCGCCGCTATCGGTGAGGTCTACCCAGGTCTCGACGACGTTGAGGAAGAAATTATCGGTTAAGTGCTGGTGAGCCTCGATATTACCGACCGGAAGGTAGCCGAACGAGAATTGGAGCTTCGCGCCACAACAGGCGAGCCTTTTTTGAGATGATCCACCTGGAACGAACTCGCGCAAAAAGGCAGAAAGAGCAGTTGGAGATATTGATGGTCGACGTCGACCATTTCAAAAAGATCAACGATACCGAGTGTCACGATGCCGGTGATAAGGTTTTGATTGAACTCACCGCTAGAATCAGAGTGACGTCGAGGTAAACCGATCTTTTTGCTCGCTATGGTGGAGAGGAGCCTATTTGTCTGATCGCTGGGGATAAAGCTGGCATCATGCAAACTGCGGAACGATTAGGTTTGGTTTTCTTGGGTAAGCCCATTATATTTGGGGAAGGAGAAGTTGCGATTACCGTCAGTATCGGAGTTGCTCTGCTCAAGGACTATGACGAGCACATTGAAGCGGCCATTGGTCGAGCAGACGGGGCACTTTATGAGAGCAAATCTTCGGGTCGAAATCGAGTGACCTTGGTTGAATCTGAATGAGGCAGCTACTTATTCTTGTCCTGGTTTTTGCTTCTATCGTCTCCTTCTCCTCAGGTTTGGCTGCCGCTCAACCCTATCCTGCTGAAGCCAAGGCTGCTAACCCCGAAGCTGGTAAATCAGAATCTGCAAAGTCAGAAGCGCAGATCACACTACCCAAGGCGATGGCGTGGAGTGCCTATAACCTCGGAACCACTGGATACAATCAGGCGGTTGGCATTTCTAAGATGCTCAAGGATAGGCACCGGGTAACCCTTCGGGTCATACCAGGAAAGAACGACGTATCGCGCCTATTACCGCTGATGGTTAACCGAGTGCAATTTTCCGCTAACGGTGTTGCTACCTACTTTGCACAAGAAGGCGCTTTCCAGTTTGCGAGTCAACGCTGGGGGCCCGTGCCCATTCGCATGGTGATGATGTCAGTGGGTTTCTCCAATCAAGCGATTGCCGTGACTGAGAAGTCTGGCATCAAGATTGTGAGCGATCTGCGGGGCAAGCGAGTGCCCTATGTGCGAGGCGCTCCGTCGTTAAATGTTTCTACAGAAGCGCAACTCGCCTGTGGCGGTCTTGGTTGGGATGACGTGACTCGAGTTGAGTATCCCGGTTATAACGCAATGTGGAACGGCATCGTTGACGGCCAAATTGATGTGGCTTACGCGACGACAGTTTCTGGCCCGACTCGCAAGTTAGAAGCCTCGCCTCGAGGCATACATTGGCTGCCAATTCCCCACGATGATGAACAATGCTGGCAGCAACTGCTAAAGGTGGGACCTTACTTCACTAAACATATTGCCACCCGAGGTGCCGGTATCAGCGATGCGACACCTCACGAAGGCGCAACCTACCCTTATCCCATGCTGGTGACACTAGCGAGCCAGGATAAGGCGTTGGTGAGAAATTTGGCATCGGCTATTCATTTGGGTTTTGAGGATTTCCGTCACACTGATCCAGGGTCGGAAGGTTGGGCTTTGGAACGCCAACAATTTGATTGGGTGGTGCCGTTTCATGAGGGAGCAATTGAACACTTCAAGTCGCTAGGTGTTTGGGGGGACATAGAGGACATCCATAACAATAAATTACTTGAGCGCCAAACTGTGCTGCAGGAAGCCTGGCGCGCGATGTTAACCCTTGGGATACAGGACGATACAGAGTTCCGTCAGACATGGATGAAGGTTAGAGCGATCAGATTGCGCGAAAAAGGCTTTGATCCAATATGGGAGTAGAGAGAGTCGAGACCTTTCCAAAAACGCGTGAAACCCATGGCTGGCTTGGGGTTTGTCTGATTATCGTTGCGTTAACGGTTTCGTTCATGAGTGTTGATCAGTTGCGCTTAGCGGGTGATCCATTGTTGTCTGC
>JBLHQQ010000297.1:0-4016 GCA_047625245.1 Candidatus Azotimanducaceae bacterium | reverse complement strand
GTTCCATTTGCCTATGGACGGCTCGTTTGTTCATTTGTTGGATGTCAGTGGGTACCTTTGCAACCCGCTCAGCAATCTTCAGCACTTCGTCTTCGAGGTTGTCGAGAGGGAATGCTTTGTTAGCGAACCCATAGTTAACGGCGTCTATGCCTGTAATGGCGTCACCTGTGAGCATCATTTCCATAGCAGGACGTAAACCCATTAGATGTGGAAAAAATTGGTTGTCCGGTGGACTCATACTGCGAACCACCGGGTATCCGATCTGGGCATCTTCGGCGACGTAAACAAGATCGCAGGATGTTGCAAGCTCAGTACCACCGGCCAGGCAATAGCCGTGCACCTGGGCGATGACCGGTTTGGCTAGGTCCCAAACTCTAAAGAACCCGTCGACCACATGGCGGGCCCAATTGCCGTCGCCACCGGATGTATGGAAAGGCTGGTCCTTACTATTATTGCCTTTTAAATCATAACCCGCACAGAAGGCTTTGCCAGCGCCGCGAAGTATTGTCACCTTAACGTCTGGGTTGTTGTCGTTTGCTTCGAGCGTTGCGTAGATCTCGCCTCGTAAAATATTGTTGAGGGCGTTGCGAGAGTCCGGCCGATTTAACGTAATGCGTGAAACGCCAGCACGAGGCTCATCGACAATAATGTATTGGTAGTCCGACATGTTTTTTATCTCGTTAGGGTTTCGCGTATATCAGCTGTTGTTAAATAAATCGTTAAGGTCGTCGTCGTCCGTTTCGAGCAAGGTATCAACCCATCGGTGGAAACTGTGCCCGCCGCCTTCATTTCGACCGAATAACACATGATCTTTGGCGCCGGTTTTCAAAGCTTTTTGTTGTTTGATACCGGTTGCGTAATCTTCCTCTTCGACGACGAACTTAAGAAACTTGAACTGCTCCACAGCTTCAGTTTTTTGCTCTTCTGTGGGGGGCTTCTCCATCAAATAGTTTTGTACCGTATAAGAGGTGTCCGGCGTTTCTCCCGGGAATAGTTGCGACAGCATCACGCTACGCCCACCGCCATCGAACCCAGCGATAGAAATGTGCGGGAAGATTGTCCACACGCCCCCGATGAGTCTGCTGGTAGGCCACTCGTCCTCGGGGACCTCCTTAAACTCTGCCAACGAAGCGTCCGGGCCACTCACACGCTGGTGGGGTCCCCAGGAATAGTAAAGGGCCTTATTTGGAAAGTCGGGTCCAAAGGTGTTTTTGTGTAGGATCGGCAAATGATATAGGTCCATATATCCGTCGTAGGCGATCTTCCAGTTAGGTCCCTCGACCACTTGGCTTCCATAGTGGTGCCAATTTTCAAAATCAAAATGACCCAGAACATCATCGTAACCGGATAGGAACTTGTTGATATCGAGCTTTGATTTAGAATCACAGATAACCCAAATCAACCCTGCGCTTTCTTTCACAGGTAATGGGATTAGACCGTAGTCACCCTTATCAATATCGCCAAAGTCTTTGTTCTGAAATATACCGGTCAACTCACCGTTACGGTTATAGCTCCAGGCATGGTAGGGGCAAGTAAATCGATGGGTATTGCCGCAACCTTGTTCCATGATTTGAGCGCCGCGGTGGCTGCACATGTTCATCCAAGCCCGGATTTCGCCATCATCTCCCCGATTGATGAGTACCGGAATACCGCCAGCATCCATCGCCTTGTAATCACCGATTTCTTTTACTTCAGCGGTCATTGCGAGCATGAGGGGCATGCGACGAAATATTTTGTCCATTTCAGCGCGCCAACGATCTTTATCGTAATAGTGCTTTGCTGGAACTTTAAGGATGTCTTCCGTTTGAGCAATAGTGCCCGCTTCGGCATGCGCGAGGGAATTTCTAGCCATTTCAATCAATTGTGATCGTGACACATAATCTCCGTTTGACGCATTGGTTGGTAAGTGAGTTAATAAACCGTCAAGCTTGACTGTTTCTTAAGATATCAAAAATAAGTAGGGAAAAACATGCTGAATGAGCTATTTGGACTGGAAGGTGAAACTGCCGTTGTAACGGGTGCTGGTCGTGGCATTGGTGAAGGCATCGCAAAAGTACTCGCTGCGGCCGGGGCCAATGTTGTCTGCGCCGCCCGACGTACCGACGAGATAGACCGAGTTGCGAAAGAAATCAACGAAAGCGGCGGCAAGGCAATTGCTTGCACAACCGACGTCACAGATGACGATGCGGTGCGTCACCTCGCGCAAACTGCCATTGATCAATTTGGTGGGCTGCATATGTGGGTTAATAATGCTGGTGGGTCTCCCATCCAATCGCCGCTCCTCAAGCTGGCGCGTGAGGAATGGGACAACACGATGGCTCTCAATCTAACCGCCATTTGGGTTTGTACTCGGGTTGCTGCAGAAATGATGGACAAGGGTCGGATACTGAATATCTCCTCACTTGCAGCCGAAGATGTCATTCCTGGTAGTGGTCACTACTCCGCTGCAAAAGCCGGTGTGAATATGCTCACAAAAACATTTGCTAAAGAGCTGGGGCCGAGAATTCGGGTCAATTGTATTATGCCTGGCGCGGTACCAACGGAAATAATGATGAAGGCTCTAAAGCTGAAAGATGAAGACTTACCACAATTCGAAAAAATGATTCGGCTACCCGCCGGCCGACTCGGTACGCCTCAAGATCTGGGAGCTGCTGCTTTGTTTTTGCTTTCTCCAGCTTCTGAGTGGGTGACCGGCCAAAACATACGCATATCAGGAGATATCTAGTGATTAACAAGAAAGTCGTGCTGTCGGGGCGCCCCGATGGCGCACCTCAACCCTCTGATTTTAAAGTGATTGAAGAAGAGTTAGCAGAGTTAGCAGACGGGCAAGTAAGGCTGCAAGTCGAGTATTTATCTATAGATGCTTTTATTCGCACGATGCTTGACGATAGAGACGATAGCCATCATGGCAGTATGGACATTGACTCGCCAGTGATTGCACTAGGTACTGCCAGGGTTGTTGAGAGTAAGTTCGACGGGTTGAATCAAGGGGATGCAGTTTTTGGACCGATGGGTGCGCAGACGATTGTTCAACTGCCAGGTGAAATGTATCGCAAACTTGACGACAGTGAAGTCCCTGCTCGAACCTATCTTGGTGCCCTAGGCATGACCACGGGGCTTACCGCATACGCCGGTATGATTACCGTTGGAGAAGTTCAAGCTGGTGAGACGGTTGTCGTATCGGCCGCTGGTGGCGCTGTGGGTTCCATTGCCTGTCAGCTCGCGAAAATTAAGGGTGCGACGGTCATCGGTATTGCCGGAGGGAAAGACAAATGCGATTTTCTGACGAGTGATGTGGGTTGCGATTACGCGATCGACTATAAGAACGATGATATTGACGCTAAGTTGAAGGAGTATGCACCTGAAGGTGTGAGCGTCTTCTTTGATAATGTTGGTGGAGAGTTATTGGATCTGGTTTTGGATAATCTGAAAATGGGTGCTCGAGTCGTGATCTGTGGTGCTATTTCACAGTATGACCACCTGACGGACGTTCGCGGCCCCACTTTGTATCTGCGAGTTGCAGAACGAAATGCTTCGATGCGTGGTTTTACGGTAGATCACTTTATGTCGGACTTCCCTGCAATGGAGGCTGACCTTTCCGGATGGCTAAGGGAAGGCACACTGCATATGCCAGAGCAGATTGAAGAAGGAATCGAGAGCTTCCCGAAAGCTCTCAGTATGTTGTTTGACGGGGGTAATAAGGGCAAGTTATTGGTCAAACCCTAGCGGGTTAGATCAATAATCACTTTGCACTGATTAGTTGGATTGCGGAGCTCCTCGAATATCGCGGGGACTTCCGCCAAACTGACCACATTGGTCACCATTGGTGTGGCATCTATCCTGCCTGCCTGCATCATTTCGATGCTGAACTCAAAATCTTCTTTGTCGTAACCCACCGCCCATTGAATGCGTAGTTCTTTGCCAAAAGCCATCAATGGCACGATGGTGTCTGGATTGTCACAAACACCAATACCCATGATGAGACCGCGTTTTGGTGCCCGGGTAATACATTCCTG
>JBLHQQ010000296.1:0-4029 GCA_047625245.1 Candidatus Azotimanducaceae bacterium | reverse complement strand
GTTTCCACCACCCGAATGAACATGTTCATGGCCGTAAGTCTATCCACAGGTTCTGTCCGCCGGGTTTATCAAAAATGAGGGATCTATTCGCATAACGCATAAAGCCCATAAATTAATTGCTTCTTAACAAAGCTGGGTGAATATAATATATTGCCTTATCTTTTAAAAGTCAGTCGACCTTGAATCGAGAAACTATGGCTGAACAGTCACTTTTGGATAAGCTAGCAGCGCTTCGATTAGCGAGCTGCGATCGGCTGCCAACTCCCCAGCTCGCGGTGCTCACCCGGGCCACCGCTCGATTGCGCCGCAGTGGCATGCTGCAGAAGGCATTGCAGGCGGGCGAAACAGTGCCTAATTTTCATTTTATAGATCATGACAATAATCCGCAGAGCCTCTATCAGTTGCTTGAGACCGGGCCTGTTGTGCTCAACTTCTTTCGTGGTTTCTGGTGCATGTTCTGTAAGACCGAACTGGAAGCGTTAAACTTGATTCGGTCAGAACTTGAGGCCACTGGCAGCCACTACCTGGCTATTTCCCCCCAAGAACCGGATCCAACGGACAGCGACTATGGGGCCGTCCAGTTTGTGTTCGACAAACAGAACCAGATTGCTCGTTCTTTCAATATTGTTTACGAGCTGACTGGGGAAGAAAAAAAACTACTTTCAGAATGGAACGTCGACCTTGACGGCAGCTCAGAGTCCGACGGTTGGAACCTGCCAATACCCGCCACCTACATTGTGGCCCAAGATAAGACCGTGTGCTTTCAGTTTTCAGATGTGGACTTTAGGTCTCGCTGTTGTCCAGAGGAGTTGATCGAAGAGCTAACCCGCTTACAGACGAAGCAAGTAAAATCGAGTTAGTCCGAACCGTCGCGCTGATTAAAACAAAATGCGAGTTTTTATAGTGCCTTCGATACTATTGAGGTGGTTGAGCACCAATTGCCCATATTCTTCATCAATATCGGTCACGACGTAACCCACGTTGTTGTTGGTCTGCAAATATTGGGCTCGTATATTGATACCTTCATCTGAGAAAAACTGATTAATCTGGGACAAGATGCCGGGTGCGTTCTTATGAATGTGCAATAGCCGATGGCTATTGGCATGAGCCGGCAGGGATACTTCGGGGAAATTAATGCTCGATAGGGTAGATCCGTTGTCAGAAAATTTTATTAGCTTCTGTGCAACTTCTTCACCAATCTTTTCCTGCGCTTCCATGGTGCTGCCGCCGACATGGGGCGTCAGAATACAGTTATCGAACCGGCGTAAGGGTGATACAAACTCATCGTTAACCGACTTCGGTTCGATTGGGAACACATCCACTGCAGCACCATTGAGCTGTCGGCTTTCCAGCGCGTCGGCCAGAGCGTCGATATCAACCACGGTTCCACGCGAAGCGTTGATGAAAACCGCTCCAGGTTTCATTTGTGCGAACTGCTCACGGCCCATCATATTTCTTGTGGTCTCGTCCTGGGGTACATGTAACGTCACCACATCACTTTTACCGAGTAGTTCTTGTAGTGATTTACATTGCTCGGCATTACCCATCGGTAAACGCGTGATCGCATCCTGAAAGATGACTTTCATACCTAACGATTCTGCTAAGACGCTGATCTGGGAGCCGATATTTCCGTAGCCGACAATACCCAGAGTCTTGCCTCGAATCTCATAAGAGTCCTTGGCTGTTTTCAGCCACTCGCCGATATGTGCCTTGGCATTTTTTTCGGGGATCCCTCTCAGAAGAAGAATCGCCTCGGCCACCACGAGCTCTGCAACACTTCGGGTATTGGAGTAGGGCGCATTAAATACCGTTGTGCCGTTGCTCATAGCAGCATCCAGGTCTACCTGATTTGTGCCGATGCAAAAACAGCCTAGCGCGATGAGTCGTTGGGCTTTGTCGAATATGGCCTGATTGACCTGAGTGCGGGAACGAATGCCGAGAATATGAACGCCGGCAATGATCTCCAGCAGTGCTTGTTCCGAAATGGCACCTTTATGCTGTTCGATGTTTTGATAGCCGTTGGCTTGAAACACTTCGACGGCTGATTGGTGAACGCCTTCCAGCAACAAGATTTTGATTTTTGCCTTGTCGAGAGAGGTTTTCTGCATGGGGCACCCGAGTTTAAAAAAGGGGCGGATTGTATAGCGTAATCCGCCCCTTGTCAGTTTATAAAGTCAGGCGCCTAGCGTGCTTGTGGATAGTTTATGGTTTCTTAAACAGCAGTGTGAATCTATCGGTGTTGCCACTAACGCTCTTGCGTCCCACCTCATAGAGGAGTTCGTCGTCGGCGCGATAATGTAGATTGCTGAAATCAACCAGCTCAAAGCCTGAGGCCTGAACCTCTTTGATGATTTCAACTGGATCCATTCGACGCCAGGATTCGTTGTAGTCTGCCGACATATGCCTGCGGGTATGATCGACGACGCCATAGGTACCGCCAGACTTGAGGGCTTCAAACACGGCTTCGTTCATGTACTTGCGACCTTCGGCGGTAAAGTTGTGCATATTGCGAAAGGTCAAGACCATATCTAGCTCACGCACTCCGAAGCTAAATTCCGGAACGGTAATTCTTCTTTCGCCTTCAGTTCGAATGATATTGCTGCCGTCGAAGGGAATCATCTCAAGGCTACCAAAGCCAGGTTTGTCCTTCACGGCAGCCACTGCACGATCTGCACCGATTGAAACGTAAAGTTTGCCTTCCTCTTCCAATACAGGACCGAGAATATTCGTGTACCAGCCACCACCCGGCAGCAGTTCTAGCACTCTCATGTCGTGCTTGAGCCCAAAAAACTTCAGGGTTTCTTCGGGACGACGGTTTTTGTCCCGAGCGGTTTCAGCTTCTACACGGCGCTCATTTTTGATTGCGGCTTTAACTTTTTCTTCCGTCACATCTGTGTCTGCAGCGCTTACGGGCGATACCATCAGTGCCAAAAGGCAGGTCATCAATAATTTCATGTTGAACTCCTTGTAAGGTCGCCACATAGTATCGCAACCGTTTAATAAATTGGATTAATCCTGATGCGACTACGACAAATTGCCCTGGTGGCGGGACAACTGGAATCTGCACGATCTCAGTTTTTCACTTTGCTGGGTATAGATGACGATTTTGCCGACCTGGGTGTTTCAGAATTTGGTCTGGAAAATTCAGTCATGGCCATTGGAGATACCTTCCTTGAGATTGTGGTGCCAACACAGCCTGGTACCACAGCAGGACGATTGTTGGAAAGACGCGGCGGTGACGGTGGCTATATGGTCATCTTTCAAGTCGAGGATATCGCCCCCTACCATGAGCATGTCAACCAGCTGAAAGTACGTAAAGTCTGGGAAGTGGACTTACCGGAAGCCAAAGCGTTTCACATCCACCCTCGGGATATTGGCGGAGCAATCGTTTCATTAGATCAAATGACGCCGGTCGAGTCCTGGAAGTGGGCTGGACCTGGTTGGGAGGGCCGAAAGGCTCGACACGTAGGGTTTATCGACGGTGTCACTCTGCAGGCCACTGATCCCGATGCCCTGGCAGCGCGATGGAGCGAAGTGTTGAAAGCTCCGCTAAAAGGCCGACAATTGAACCTAGAGGACAGTACTGTCGTATTTAAAGAAGCTACAAATGGACGTGGTGATGGTGTGTCGGGGTTGAGTTTCAAACACTGCGACATGGCAGCCCTTGAGCAGGCTAGCGAGTCCATTGGGTTGAGCATAAAAAATAATGGCTTAGAAGTGGGCGGCATTCAGTTGCAGTTCGACTCTTAAGCGCTAATCTAAAGATTGTTATAGCCGAGTAGCAGGGTAGCTTGTGATATTGATATTTGGTGAAAAGATCAAGATGGAAACCATACTGCTCGGAGAGCGGCAATGCCCAGTGTGCCAATCACTAAAGGCTTTCCATCGCGTCAAAGAATCCAATTACTTCTGTCTGTTTGGCTTGCGAGTGCTTCCGTTAGAAAAGATCGCCGATTATGACAGCTGTGAATCTTGCAAAAATGCCTTCCCTCCGAATTCAAATGGCGCAGCGTTGATGCCTACCCAGCT
>JBLHQQ010000295.1:0-4074 GCA_047625245.1 Candidatus Azotimanducaceae bacterium | reverse complement strand
ATGTGGCATCGACAAGCAGCACCTTAGCGGCTGAGTCATTCAGCCAATACACCACTTCGGGGCCGGCAAGGCGGGTATTGACCGGTTGAAAGACGCCGCCCGCCCAGGGAACGGCGAACATAAATTCGAAATAGCGGTCGCTGTTCAAGGCAAGAATTGCGACGGAGGTGTCGGCCATGACGCCTAGTTTCTGCAAACCCCCAGCAAATCTCGCGACCTTCTCACTCAGCTCAGACCAGGTTTGAACCCTGTCATCCATAGAGGTCGCAATCATATTAGGTTCTATTTGACCTAATCGCGTGATGAGCTGGGTCATTGCAAACATGGTAATTCTCCACTTTCGCTGAAAAGATTTTTTCGTAGGATAAGAGACATAGCATCAAGCAACAAGCACAGTTGTGATTATCGAACAATCTGTTGGTTTTACAGTTTAGAGGTGAAAGATTAAGCTGGCAGCCTATTTCAAGGGAATGGCCTGTGACCTCACGACAGGTACTGATTGCAGGCGGCGGTATTGGCGGCCTAACAGCTTCGTTATGTCTTGCCAAACGTGGTTTCGACGTCATCGTTTTTGAACAATCGCCGGAGCTCGCCGCCATTGGAGCGGGTATCCAGCTTTCCCCAAATTGCGCAAGGGTGCTGCATGATCTTGGTCTAGAACTGCCATTGCGAGCATGTGCCTTCCTACCCGAGGGTACCCAGTTTAGAGATTGGCGCAGCGGTAGGGTGATTGCTGATTCGGTACTGGGAGAAACGGCTCTCAAGCAGTATGGCGCCCCCTATTATCATATCCACCGGGGTGATCTACTGCGTGTGCTGTCCGACGCCGTCAATAGTTCGCCAAATGTGACCCTAAAAACTGACGCGCAAGTGGCAGCGTTTAGTCAGAGCTCGGCAGGCGTAGAAGTAAAAACGGCCCAGGGCGCCTTTGCCGGTGATGCGTTGATCGGCGCAGATGGCATTCATTCCGCCGTTCGCACAGGACTCTGGGGCGAGCAGATACCTAGTTTCACTGGCAATATTGCCTGGCGGGCTCTGGTCCCAACCGAACGATTACCCAAGAACCTAATTCGACCTATGGCCTCAGCCTGGTGGGGGCCCGGTAAACACTTTGTTCATTATTATGTGCGAGGTGGTGCGCTGGTGAACTGTGTATGTGTCGTTGAGAAGCAAGGCTGGGAGGTTGAGTCCTGGACAGAGTCTGGTGAATTGTCAGAGATAAAGGCTGACTTTGCTGGTTGGCACGATGATATTCAGCAACTGATCGATCATGCTGACAGTGATTCACTGTTCAAGTGGGCGCTTTACGACCGGTCGCCAATGTCGCGTTGGGGTCAAGGTAGGGTGTCATTGTTAGGAGATGCCTGCCATCCCACCTTACCGTTTATGGCCCAGGGCGCCGCGATGGCAATTGAAGATGCTGCGGTGCTGGCGGGATGCCTCGGCGGCGCAAGTATTGAGAAAGGTCTCGATAGGTATGAAAATCTACGCCGAGCTCGTACCACGAGTATTCAAAAAGGGTCTCGGCGCAATGCCAAGGTTTTTCATCTTTCTGGGATGAAAGCCTGGCTGCGTAATAAGGCTGTACGAGCCGCTGGCAATCGAGTGATGGACCAACTTTTTAGCTACAACGCCCTTGATGTTGCAGATCAAGCAATGCAGGAATCGATCGGCGACATCCCATTGCGCTGATGACTAAACTAGAAAAAGGTAGACCAATATGAGTGATGGACCCGGTGAACTTGACGTCAACGACGTCGGTGGATTTACGATCGCCAAATCCTACCAGCTGGGCGCAAGAAAAATCATGGCGTATGCGGCATCCATCAACGATACCAATGAAGCCTATTTCGATGACACGCGGATTGACCGATTGAGTGTGCATCCAGCGATCTGCTTTGCACTGCAATGGAATACACGTTTTAGACCTGACCTACCCGCCAACCCTCGGGCGGCGCCATTTGGCGTCCACGCGGAAACTGACCTTCGAATTCACAAACCTTTTGAGCAGGATCAAATTGTCACGGTGCAGGGGCAGTTGATTTCAAGAAGGAAAATTTCGCCGGGTGTATTCAGCGTTGATCGTTTTCGGATGACAAACAGCCAAGGTGAGTTGATTGCTGAGTTGGATTACAACGGTATTACCAGAGGCGCGACCTTAAATGGCCCAGATAGAGAAATCGAACCTTCGCCCTCGGTGCCGTCGGTTAGCGACTTGCCTGTGGAGCCACTTTGGACCAAAGACATCAACATTTCTCGCCATGCTGGCCAACAATACACCGAGTGCTCAGATATTTATAACCCCATCCACACCGAGCGCAGCGTTGCTCTTGCGGCGGGCTTGCCGGACATCATTTTGCATGGCAGTGCCACCAAGGCCCATGCCCTGACTACGATTGTTGACCGTTGCTTTGACGGTGATCCCAGACGAGTCACCAGACTTTGTGGCCAACTCAGAGCCATGGTACTCATGGATACCACAATAAAGGTTCAGTGCTTCGGTTCATTTAAGAAGGGTGATGAACTTCAGGTGTTTTATCGAGTGCTGAATCAGGACGGCGATTTGGCAATTGCGAATGGAGTGGTTTGTGGCAAGGTTGGATGAGTCGATTTTTGTTATGGCTCAGCGATCATAGGGGCATGTCATACCCTTCATACTCACGGCTGAAGTAATGATTTGTCCCAATGTCCATGGGTATTCTTGAAGCATTCTCTTAGGTGCAAGCGGTTTTCGTTGAATGTTAAAAACTCAATCGATATAGGCTCAACGATATAACCGCCCCAGTTTTCCGGTTTGGTTATGGCTCTATCACCCACTTCCAATGATTTAAGACGATATTTTTCTGCCAATTCCGACTCGGAACTTATTGGTTTGCTTTGGTTAAAGGCTATCGTCGTTAACTGAGCTTCTCTTTTTCGCGTAGCCCAATATTCTGACGCATAAGCTTCAGATATTTTTTTGGCTAGCCCTACAACTCTTACTTGAAGGCCAACATGGTCCCACCAAATCGTTAGAGAAACTCTGGGGTTGCGATCTATGTCATTTCCTTTACTTGAATCAAAGTAGGTGCAAAAAATAAAGCCGCGTTCGGTCACTTCCTTCAAATCAACGAACCGACCTTCTGGGAACCCCTCTCTATTTATGGTTGATACACAAACAGCGCTCTTTTGATTCAATGGAGAATCAGACAGGGCTGTCTGCCACCAAATATTGAATTTGTCTAATGGGTTATGCATGCAGCTCGAAACCTATTGTGGGTCACGCGGCAGCATAACGCTTAGCTAAATGGCGTGGAGCGGCTTTGCTGCGTAGTGTCGATGTGACGAAAGAGAACAATTTGAACGTGATGTTCTACCCCTGCTTTATGCCCACTGAACCGAAGTCGGTATATCAATTTCAATTGCGTACATGTGGCGTATTATCCCTCCCTCGTGCATCACTTCATGCTCTGATAACTTCAATAGAAGTTCTTCTCGCTCATCGGTCCACTCTGTGACGTTGTTCGCGACGGCTAAAAAATTCTCTGCTGATGATCGAAGCTTCTCGATAACTTCCAGGGTGGTATATTTGGACATCGAGCAGGTGAACCCACTCCATTCGCCGTTCTCTATGGCCTTTGCGTAGCTCTCACGTGCTCCAATAACGCACCAGACATGTTCAAGAAGTGACTTGTGTTTAGGTGCATCGATCTTCTCCCCGAGCTTCTGATCATTCAATGATTCAGCGATATCGTTGTAAGATTCAAAACGATTTTTTAATGACTCCAGTATGCTTTTTCTCATGGCAAAACCTCATCGGGTAATTACTAGGCTCGCTTTAACGAGTCATTTTTGAATTGATTGTCATGTTTCTATCAACCACTTCCAGTTCGTCCACACTATGGGCGAGGTAATCGCCATTTCCAAAACACCAAAGTAGATGTAGTTATACAACGGGCTCAATCACCCGGAAGATCCAAACAATATGAACATGATTGGGTCAAAATATCATCCTGCCAGGGCGAAAGCTTCGTTCGCACTGAAATAATCCCTCGCCGTCGAAAAAGCCGAAAGACTCAAAATCTAAATGAAGAC
>JBLHQQ010000294.1:0-4096 GCA_047625245.1 Candidatus Azotimanducaceae bacterium | reverse complement strand
AGCGAAGCCCGCCATGGATCAATTTGGTCGATTTACTCGACGTTCCAGAGGCAAAGTCTTCCGCCTCTATCAGCACCGCAGACAAACCTCGAAGTGAGGCCTCTCGCAATATTCCAGCGCCGGTAATGCCGCCACCAATGATAATCAAATCGAAGTCTTCGATCTGAGCCTCATTTAGTAGCGACCCACGTTGGCTCGCATCGAGCCCCATACCACTCACCATTTACCACTCACTTTAGGGCAACACTGCCTCAATCAATCGCGGGCCCGGTTCAGACATCGCTTGTAGATACTGCTCATTAAATTCTTCAATGGTCGTCGACCGACTGGCGGCAACTCCCATACCTTCTGCTAGCTTGACGAAATTAAGATCAGGGTTCGAGATATCTAGCATATCGAGGGTTTTTTTCGTCATCGACTGGGCACCCACTCGAGCTAGCTCGACCTGTAGGATCTGATACTTTCGATTCGCAAAAATCACCACACAGATATCAAGATTTTCCCGCGCCATGGTCCATAGAGATTGAATCGTATACATCGCACCGCCGTCGCCATGAATGCAAATCACTTTGCGATCCGGACATGCGACCGCGGCACCAACGGCAACCGGCAATCCATAGCCGATAGAACCTCCGGTGAGTGATAACCAATCGTGGGGTTCAGAAGTCGCAGATGCCATCAGACAACCGCCTCCACTGGTCGCACCTTCATCGACAATGATGGCGTCTGTAGGCATCAGTTCAGCGAAAGTCACGCCGATGTTACGGGGGCTCAATTCACCCTTGCCTAAACCGAGTTTTTGTAATTTGGTTAGGCGTGGCGCTACAGCCTCACAGCCGAGAGCACTGGCTAGTCTTCGCAGTGCGTCTTCTGCATTCGCATCTACGCTGGCTAACTCATGACGCACACTGTCAGCGGCGTAAAGTTCACTGGCTTTGCCAGGGTAAGCAAAAAAGGCAACCGGGGCTTTTGTACCCACCAGAATAAACTGAGTCACGCCTTCAAGTTGGACTTCAGCCTGTTCGGCAAAATAGCCGAGACGCTCGACAGATACTCGACCTTCCCCTCTGGGGATCCGGCCGGTAAATGTATCGCAAAACAATCTCGCCCCAGTTGTTTGAGATATCTTATCAGCAATTTTCAGCGCGTCTTCGGTCAGCGCCAGATTGTTCATAAGAATGACGGTGGAGCTGCCATTGCCCAGTAACTCAGCCGCCGTCTGGACCTGTTCGTCCGTCACGATCGATGGCGCAACGGCAGTTGCTTGTGGCTGACTTTCGTCGGCCTCATCCCAGGCGCAGTTCGCAGGAACGATGAGTGTCGCAATCTTGCCTGCACCACTATTAACTACGGCGACTGCTTCGGCCGCATCAGCCGATAATTGATTCGCCGTTGCTGTTGTTTTGGTCCAATGGGAGACGGGTTGCGACAGCCCGATAATGTCCGAGGTGAGTGGCGCGTCAAACTGCTTATGATAGGTCGCGTGATCACCTATCAAATTGAGAATCGGTGAATTGCCTTTTTTGGCATTGTGCAGGTTAGCTGAACCGTTCGAAAGCCCGGGCCCTAAATGCAGAAGTGTGCAGGCTGGCTTACCCGCCATTCGGCCATATCCGTCGGCTGCACCTGTGCAAACCCCTTCAAAAAGTGACAAGACCGATCGCATGCCATCGGTTTTGCCGATCGCTGCAACCATGTGCATCTCTGAGGTGCCGGGATTGGTAAAACACACCTCAACACCCTGCGCAATCAGCGTTTGTAATAGCCGTTCTGCTCCATTCATACGCTCACCAGTTCCCTAGAAACACAAATCACGAGTATACCTTAGGCACTCAAGCAAAGCTGAGACAAAACTGTTGGTCAAAACCAAACAAAATCGTGAATATCACCAAAAAATTCGCCTGGGGGTTTGTTATAGCCTAATCAGAAATCCGATATTTTGTTTAATAAACAGGTACTTACCCTAATTTTGGAAGTGTTGGCACAGATCGTGAATTACTTATGCTCACAAGTAACCAATCTAGGAACTCGAATGAACATCACACCCAAGCCCCAGGCCACTCGATTTACTTTTGTCCTACTGACATTCGTCATGATCGGCTTTGGCTTGTTTGCTGAGCATCATGTCGAATCTTCTGAGCGCCAATTTATCCATGCCCACGTAGTAAACGCCCCGACAATCAATATCCAGACAAATCTTACTCAGCCAACGACCACAACTACAGCAATCAATTAGAAACAGGCCAACAGAGGAACCAGCATCATGAGTGTATTCAATCGACTATCCGATATCGTCAACGCCAATCTCAATTCGATCCTGGAGCAGGCTGAAGATCCTGAAAAGGCGGTCCGCTTGATCACCCAGGAAATGCAGGACACGCTAGTCGAGATTCGATCAGCCTCAGCACGACACCTGGCAGATAGACGGCAGCTAACCAAACAGCTACAAGACATTCAGGACGAATCAAACAACTGGGAGAGGAAGGCCGAACTCGCCATTGATAAAGGTCGAGATGACCTCGCCAAAGCGGCACTTCGAGAAAAAGGCTTCGTCGATGACGCTGAAACTCGAGTTCAAGGTGATCTGATTCACATTGAAACAGCGATAGACAAACTACGCATCGATACCGATAGCCTTGAAGACAAACTTCGTCAGGCAAAAGCTCGCCAGAAGGCCCTTATCGTTCGGGGACAGACCGCTCAATCGCGAATGAAGGTCAAACGACAGCTGAATGATGTGTCTTTCGATGACGCCGTCGAGCGCTTCGACTTATACGAACGAAAACTGGATGAGATGGAAGGTGAAGTTGAAGCTTTTGATCTAGGCAATATCAGCTTGTCGGCAGAGATAGAAAATCTCGCAACCGACCAGCAACTTGATGCCCAACTCGCTGCATTGAAGCAACGGCTGGCCCCTCCACAAAACAGTCCTAGTCAGGTGTAACATGAAACGCAGGCGTTATAACGATGACTTCAGGCGAGAGCTAACGCTCGATCGAGCCAACAAGAAAATCGGTGGTGTGTGTGCAGGATTTGCCAACTACTTTGGTTGGTCGCGATTCACCGTTCGAGTCATGTCGGTGATTGCTCTCTTCATCATGCCGCAGGTTATCTTGCTGGCCTATGGTTTGGCTTACCTCATCATGGACTGGGACGAACGATACGAGGACGTCTATTAGACAAGCAAATTGGGGGGGTCAACGGGAAAATTTCCTCACTGCCCCCAATTTGTTCTGCTCCAGCTAGATTGAATTCTGGTCGAAAACCTTTCTACCCCCCATCCAGGTTTCCAGCACAGAGATGTCGCTAATATTTTCGGATGGGCAGGTATGGGGGTCACTCGCCAGCACAACAAAATCCGCGAACTTTCCGGCTTCAAGACTGCCAACTTCATGGTCGGAGTGGCACTGCCAAGCAGCATCTATGGTCATGGCTCGAATGGCGGCTCTGACATCAACAGCTTCATTTGCCGCAAGCTTTGATCCTTTCTCGCGCCACATATCTCGCGTCACAGCATTTTGTATACATCGCAAGGGGCCCATCTCAGTCACCGGTTCATCAGAGTGTAAAGTCCAACGGATACCTTTTTCCTCACAGGCTTGAGTCCGATCTAACAAACTGGCTTTTTGCGCGCCAAAGACCTTATCGCGCATTGCCTTACCCCAGTAGTAAACATGGCCGATTAAAAAGCTCGGTGATAGGCCTAAACGTTGAATACGTTCGATCTGTTCATCATGCAGAATCGAACAATGCTCAATCCGATAAGGTCCGTTGGTGAGTAACCCGGCTTCATCTGCTGCCTCATAGGCATCTAACACATGATCAATTGCTTGATCGCCATTCGCGTGAATCGCCAAAGGCCATCCGCGTCCGGCGCGATCTTTGACCATTTCGATCAATACTTCAGGTTCCACATAGGCCACGCCTCGGCTCTCGGAATTTAGGTAAGGCTCTCGCTGCAAACCAGATAATCCTTGATTGGATCCATCGGAAACGATCTTCCAGGCTGTCAGCCGCGCCATTGCATCGCCATCACCGGGCTTAGCATCTGTCATGTCCCATTTTTCTTGCAGCGCGTAGCTGAGAGAATAACGCA
>JBLHQQ010000293.1:0-4102 GCA_047625245.1 Candidatus Azotimanducaceae bacterium | reverse complement strand
GGCTCTTTGCCACCAAGGGCAACGCCGACACTAAGCGTCAGGAAACCGAACCGACTCTGGCTATGGGGCAGCATCATGCTTTCGACTGCCAACCTCGCGCATTCTGCGACATTGATGGCTTCTTGCACCATTGTGTCAGGCATCAACATCAACAGTTCTTCACCGCCATAGCGAAACACCCGATCAGCTTCGCGCAACTGAGTCTTGATGGCACTGGCGAAAGCCAGCAGCGTCTCATCACCCCGCTGGTGGCCATAGTGATCGTTATATTGCTTGAACCAGTCCACATCCAATAACGCAATCGAGTAGTGTTTGTTGTAACGTTTCGCCGTTGCCGCGGTGAAATCCAGCTCAACTTCCATCGCGCGCCGGTTACCAATTTTCATCAATGCGTCTTCATGCAACAACAGTTTGAGTTCTTCGTTTTCCTTCTCGAGGCCTGCCTTTTTTTCCATCAAAGCGATGTAAGCGTTCACTATATTAGTTTGCGTCACCAGACCGACCATCTTGTCATCATCATTCACCACCGGGAAATGTCTGACGTTGTGACTGCGAGCTAGGACAAGAGCGTCGTAAAGGGTCGTCGAAGTTGAGAGACACATCGGATCTTTTGTCATCACCTGGCTGACGGCTCTGTCAATCAGGGATGTGGTAGACAGGCATTGAGCAAAAATCCGCACGATGTCCCTTTCGGTGAGAATACCCAGAGGGGTTCCGTCATCACTGATCAGAGCACAGGACAGTTTGTTGGCGGTCATCGAAGAGACAACCGCAGAAAGTCGGTCGGTAGATTTGACGAACGAATTAATCGTCGTCATGAGTTCGCCAATATTCATGCAACCTCTTCTCGAAGAATCGATTTTGGTGGCTCAGAGTCAATGATTCTAGAACGCGGGGCTTAACCTATCAACACCGATCAAGAATGCTGATTGCTTTTCAGGATGGTGGTGGATCCCTCGGTTCGTACTGGACCGCCGTCGGGCTTTTTCAAAATAGTCCGCCAGCAGTGCTTCTCTAACAAATCCAAGGCGGCGAAATGCGGCTTGCGCTGCTCTTGTGGACTGTGGCATAGCCGATCATACCTTCGTTATCGTAAGCCAACAGCGACGTCGAGAACCCCGATTCGATATTTTCAATCCAGTCATCAATCACCGATGGCTCCGTCAGGTCAAGCCTGAGAAACAGCAGGTCTTCCTCTGGCAGGGCACGGGCGAAGGTCAGTACGGCTTCACGATCGACACTCGTGCTCATTTGAATGTCGATTTGCTGCTTCAGCAGGCCTGAGTTTTCACACCATCACTATCATCAAAATTCTACATGGTGCAGGGCAGCTTCGATAGAGGGTAGTTGATAGGCATAGTCGGGCAACTGTTGCCAACGAACTCTACCTTGCGCATCCACCAGAAAGGCTGCAGATCGTTGCCAGCGAGTGCCGGTGTCGGCGCGATTACGGATGCCTTGAAAGATAAGTCCAAGTGCTCGAAAGATTGTCCCGGGTCCCAGAAAGTGATTTCGTGTCGAGTAGCCAATACCCCAGTTGCCATGCAATGTGCGTTCTGCATCATGGATGAGGGTGACATCACCGGCGCCACCAATTTCCGCCAGCCAGCTATTGATCAGGGGTTGTTCGCCGTGGGTGACGGCGACGAACTGAATGTTTGGGTAAAGGCTCGTCCATGACCGCATGGCTTTGATGGTTGCCTCAGCGAAGGGGCAGCCGCCGTGGCGTAAAAAGGTGATGAGGGTTGGTTTGGACCAATTTATGCCGGGCAATTCGGGGGCTGCTGCGCCAACACTGAGCTGGGGTGCAACCGGTTGTTCGATTGGTTTGGTTAGACCGATGGGCATGGTGATGTGCCTGCAATAGTTTGGGTGTGGATATTACAGGGTTGGAGTAATGGGCGGAAACCTCTCGAAACTGATTAGCCCGACGGCACAATGTGTCGCAATGTGGCAGAGCACGGCTGATAACCCTACTATGCACGCCTACCCAGTACTGAGCGCATTAGATGGAGAAGATTGGTTTGTTTGTGGATGTGCAAAATATTTACTACACCACGAGACACGCATTCGACCGGCAGTTTAACTATCGTGCCCTGTGGAAAATATTGAATCAGCATGGTGACATTACAGAAGCTAACGCATATGCCACTGATCGTGGCGATGCGAGTCAGCAGAAATTCCAAACGGCATTGCGTCATATTGGCTTCAATGTAAAGCTTAAACCTTATATCCAGCGAGCTGATGGTTCCGCCAAAGGTGATTGGGATGTCGGGATTACAATCGATGTGCTAACGAGCGCTCCCGTTCTTGATCGGATCTTCCTACTTTCTGGTGATGGAGATTTCGATTTACTGATTGACACAGTTCGCAATAACTACGACATACCCTTCGAGGTTTACGGCGTGCCGATGTTAACCGCAGATTCCCTAAAACGTTCGGCGTCTGCTTTTCATCCGATCGCAGAGCCACTACTGCTTTGAAATTATCTACAACACCAAAAGGAATCTGATGATATATTTGTTGGCGAAATGTCGTCAGGCAACATCTTCTTAGAGGCGTTAGAACAAAATTAGAATGGGGCAATAAAATGACATCAAAAATTCAACAGGACCCAAGAATTGATCCGAGAATCAAAGCCATTTTTGGTCTAATGCCACCAAGTCCGCCCAGCGAAGACGTAGATAGTCGTGAGGTTTTACTTGAGGCCGCGAGCACTGAAGAGGCGATCCAAACGAGTGAAGGAATGAAAGCTTTCCTTGGTATGTGTGATACTGAGGAGGTTGCGAGCAGCGAAGGTCTATCGATACGCACCGAACAACTGGTCTCGTCCCCCGATGGTAATACCATTAACGTCCAAATCATCCGGCCGGATAATGATGAAATACTACCCTGTGTTTATTATATCCATGGCGGTGGCATGCAGGTGATGTCCTGTTACGACGGTAACTATAAAGCCTGGGGTAGGCTGATTGCGGCAAACAACGTTGCGGTGGTGATGGTTGATTTTAGAAATGCTCTCGTCGCATCGTCGGCACCTGAGGTTGCGCCTTTTCCAGCTGGTCTGAATGATTGTGTCTCGGGCGTCAAATGGGTTGTCGAACAAGCAGAAGCTCTCAAGATTGATCGTGGCCGCATTGTCATAGCTGGTGAAAGCGGTGGCGGTAACCTCGCGCTGGCAACGGGATTAAAACTCAAGCAGGACGGAGATATGAACCTGGTGAAAGGGCTCTATGCGCTTTGCCCGTACATAGCCGGAGAGTGGCCGCTGGAGAAGAATCCGTCATCAATGGAGAATAACGGCATATTTCTCGAGCTACATTCTAATAATGGCGCAATGGCTTACGGTATAGAGGCGTTTGATGCCGGTAATCCACTGGCATGGCCTGGATTTGCTAACGTTGATGATGTGACTGGTCTAGTGCCAACGGTGATCAGCGTCAATGAATGCGACCCGCTCAGAGATGAAGGTATTGGTTTTTACCGGCTGTTGTTAGAAGCGGGGGTGAATGCCAGGTGCCGCCAGGTCATGGGCACAGTCCACGGGACTGAAATTTTTCCTATTTGTTGCCCTGATATCAGTCGGGATACAGCACGGGATCTTGCAGCTTTTTGTCAGAATTCATGAGCCTTAATGGCGTCAGCCAGTGTTTCAACCCTTGTCAATGTCTCGCTTGGTGAGGGGAATATCGAAGTACCTTCGTCACTGGAGTTAACGTTAAGCCCACCTTAATTGCGCAGATGTGACTCGGCTAGGTAGTCCTCAACTCGGTAGTCCTCGCCTGTAAAAGAACATGTCCATTAACGACGCGATTGAAAACAACAGCAGTCCAAAAATGAACCTGGCATCACCAGGATGGAGTGCCGGCTCCACTGGAAACGCGATTGTCTTGGTTAACGCCGCCATTTTGTAGTCGTGCCTTTCATCGAACGCTGGGTTGGTTGCTATCGCGATAAGGTCGCGTCGGCTTCGATACCGAAACAAAGCGCCTTGATCCCAATGACTCGCGCCCTCAACCCCAGAAATGTCCATCGCATCTGCCACCGATCGACCGAAGAAAATTGGATGACTCGCACGTTCAAACTGCGCAGGATACATGTG
>JBLHQQ010000292.1:0-4118 GCA_047625245.1 Candidatus Azotimanducaceae bacterium | reverse complement strand
AAATCGCTACCAGTAAGGACAACTTTGATATACCGATTGTCACCCAATTGGTTGAATCTGACTCTCATCATAATCAATTGCGAGACGCCCTAGCTGAAGCTGGCGTTCTATGTCTGCGCATGGCTAGAAAGCTCAAGCTAAGCGAGTTCGAGGCACTGGCAGAAATTTTCGGACCGATAAAAGAACCTATTGGCCGGACCAAAGATGGCAAAACGTTTCAGTACAGCCCTCGATTGCAACACATTGACGCCGGCTATGTGTTAACAGAGGAGGACCGCAAGAAATTCGGCGACACAACTTTCGGAGGGTTAGACGATCAACGACCGGGACTATTCGAAACCTTTCATTGCGATGATACGTTCACGATCGATCCCGCTCAACTAACAATATTGCACGCTCGCGCTTTACCCGTATCTGGAGGCGGCCCAACCTATTTCATGGACATGCGTCATGCGTTTGATCTGCTGCCTGAAACACAACAGATTGAACTCTCAGAGTTGCAAATCCTGTATGCCCACAATAACGACAACGCTTTTCCTCCCCGGCGCGCAGCTTCAAGTGAAGCAGACTGCCTGGTTGAAGTGATCCACCCCCTGATTCGAACTCACCCAATCACCAATCGCCGGGCGCTATTTGTTGACTTGGATCGAGCAAAACACATTGTTGATATGACCCAGACTGCAGGTCGCCAGCTGCTCCAGAGTTTGCAGGATCATGCTGAGACCCATGCGCAACGTTGCCATCATGATTGGCAACATGGCGATGTATTGATCTGGGACAACGCCTCCGTCCAGCACAAGGCGTCTGGTAACTTCATTCTCGGCGAGGAACGTCGTTTTTGGCGCCACATGGTTTCGGGTCCGCGCCCAGCCTGACTTGCAACTCGACATCGGCTAGCTGTTTCTTCGAAAAAAAACTTCGAA
This sequence comes from Candidatus Azotimanducaceae bacterium, assembly GCA_047625245.1. Lineage (GTDB taxonomy): Bacteria > Pseudomonadota > Gammaproteobacteria > Pseudomonadales > Azotimanducaceae > JAHRVQ01. The sequence goes on along the minus strand of JBLHQQ010000292.1, from coordinate 3,195 downwards.
GTCCCATAATCCGAAACAGCGAGCCGGCACTACTTTCCGTCCTATAAAGCCAGAACTTGGTGCGTGTTTATTTTGACCCTAGAATCTCATAGCCGGACAAGCTTGCAGCAGCGTTTACTTCAAACACTGCCTTTTCAGCCGCTTAAACCAACGGCCAGTTTCGGTGAGGCGAAACACACTGTGCTCTAGAACTGGATAGTCCCTCGTCACTCTATGACGAGCGGATGGAAACTCTAATCAAAACGGTTGAAACAAAGGATCCTGGGTTTGATTGATTCCGCTCAGTCAATGGATTTGGCGATAACCAGCATACAAATAAGGTACCCGCAAAATATCGATTGCTGTACTCTGTTTGACTAATGGAATCACTAATCAACTTCAAATGGGAGTCTCACCATGTCTCACGATCTCATCATACGTGGCGGTTTGATCGTCGACGGAACCGGTTCAGAACCCTACGTTGGTGATGTTGCCATCGACAATGACACCATTGTTGCAGTCGGCAAAGTCGAAGGCAGTGGCGCAAGAGAAATCGATGCCAAAGGACATGCGGTTACACCCGGTTTCGTAGACCTTCACACTCACCTGGATGCCCAAGCTGGATGGGACCCGGACCTAACACCTATTGTCTGGCATGGCGTCACCACAGCGCTGATCGGCAACTGCGGCGTGACTTTTGCGCCCTGTAAACCACAAGATAGAGAGTACCTAGCCGGTATGATGGAGTCGGTCGAAGACATTCCGAGCTCAGTCATCCTCAACGGCCTGCCATGGGACTGGGAAAGTTATGGTGAATATCTCGATTCTCTTGAAAAGTTAGAACCCGCCATTAACTTGGCTGGGATGGTCGGACATTGCGCTATCAGAACTTACGTAATGGGTGAACGTGGCGTTGACGATGAGCCGACAGCTGATGAAATTGCTCAGATGGCAGCCTTGGCAGGAAAGTCCGTCGCCGAAGGCGCGGTAGGTTTTTCCAGCAGCCGACTGGTCGCTCACAAGATGCCGGATGGCCGCAGTATCCCGGGCACATTCGCCAAAACCGAAGAGATGGTCGCAATTGCCAAAGCTGTTGGAGAGAACAATGGTCTAGTCCAAAACGTTCTGGAATACTCTCGACTCGACACTGAAATGGCAATCTTGCGTGAGCAGGCTCTAGCTGCCCAAACTCGCGTTATTTTTACTGCGCCGCATATTCCAGGCACAGCCGGAAAAGCCAACGCGTACAGCGACATTATTGAATCGATGTTAGCGGAAGGCATCGATATTACCGGACTCGCCCTGCCACGATCCTTTGGTTTCTTGTCCGGTCTTAAAACCAACATTATGTTTATGTCGCCAGCATGGAAAGAGCTTATCAGCCTCGATTTCCCAGCCCGCCTCGCAGCAATACAAAACGCCGATACTCGATCCACGCTGATCAAGCAAGCTAGTGAAATGGGTAGCACCGGCAACGGCGCTCCGACAATCGACACCTGGGTGAGTAACTTCTATTCACTAGGCAATAGTGAATCGCCTGAGTATACCAAGGGTGCTGATGAGAGCCTGCCTGCTATCGCGGCCGCTGCTGGCGAACATCCAGCCGAGACCTGGTTGCGCGTTATGCTGGAAAGTGATGGAGAAGCGCTTTTCCATGTCCGGTTCGGCAACAAGAACTATGAAGGGTTGGAAGAGTTCCTGAAGAATGATTGGATCTTACCAAGTCTAGGAGACACCGGTGCTCATCTGACTCAAATTATTGATGCTGGATGGGCAACCTTTATGCTCTCGCACTGGCATCGAGAAAAAGGCACCTTTACTCTTGCAGAGACAATTAAAATGCTAACGAGCGCACAAGCTCGCATCCTTGGATTCGCGGACCGAGGCACTCTAGCTGTCGGCATGCGGGCAGATGTAAACATCATTGATGTCGACAAGGTTACCGAAGGTCAACCAACACTAATTCGAGACTTCCCTGATGACACACCGCGCTTATCTCAAAAGGCCAAGGGTTATCTAGCCACCATTTGCAACGGCAATATCATTGTCGAAAACGGTGAGTTAACGGGTGTTCGATCGGGTCGAGTATTGCGCAACCAGCCAAATGCCGCCGCGTAAAACTAATAACTCCCAGCCACCCCGGTGGCTGCTGAAGCTATTGACCAGGGTTAATGTCGTTGTTCACCAGTTGTCTGGTGGGCGGATGATGAATTGACTCGCAGGAATGCCTATCTTGTTGGCTGAGATGACAGGCGCGAAATCCGGTCAGAGGCGGACAATCCCGCTGATGTAAGTCCCTAATGGCGACGGCTTTATCCTGGTAGCATCTCAAGGCGGCGCGGCAAGCCTCCAATGAGGAAAAAGCTCAGTTATGGCCGATCTGTTGCGATTACTATCCGCCCTATCAAGATTACCAAAATCGAACAGCCCGAAACATTCCTGTATTTATTTGTTAATAATTAAATCGGCTCTATTCCTTTGCCGTCTGATGATCACCGCCCTGACGGACGCTGCTTATAAAATCCCTTTCGAGCCCGTCAAGAATAAGATCTAACATGTATTTAAAGTCGCTGCGTTTATCTCTGCCGTCCAGGTGAAAGCGAATGTGCTCGCGCAGAAAAGGATATGTCGTCTCATCCAACTCTTGGTAGGCTTTATGGCCCAATGCGCGGAGTTCTTTCTGATTCGAATATGGCAAATCGAGAACTTGCATTGCAAAACCCACCACGTGCATCGTCAGGGCATGGAATCCGCGACAGCTCAGCTCCTCTGGTATGTCTGCGTTTCGCATTATCCTCAAAACACCCTCATGGTAGCGATTCTTTCCAGCGCCAGGTGGTCTATTCCAGAGGCCCGAAACCCAGCGATGATTGCGCATCATGGCGTAAGCAGAAATCATGCAGGCACTCAGATCTTTCTTCCAGGTGTCCGACGTTTTTTCATACTCTGGCAGTTCAATTTCATATGACACCACATCAACCATCGCCCCGAGCAGACCCTCCTTGCCGTCTACATGGTTGTAGAGCGACATAACACCAAAGCCCAACTCTTTACCAAGACTCCTCATACTAAGCGCTTCCAGTCCTTCAGAGTCTGCAAAGTCGATCGCTACCTGCACGATGCGCTGCCTGTTCAGGCGTTCTTTGCTCGCTTTTGCCGCTTCGCTCTTTTTCTTTTCAGGTGCCTTTTTTACCCTAGACCTTGTCGCAGATTTAG
>JBLHQQ010000291.1:0-4151 GCA_047625245.1 Candidatus Azotimanducaceae bacterium | reverse complement strand
GCGGGGCATTCCCGTTAAACTATCCCAATGCCCAGGACCGCTTGATGAAAAGAACAGGCAGCGGCATTTGGCTTAATGGATTGCCAAAAGGTGTGCAGAGCCGGCGTAGGCTAGATAGCGATGGATGTGTGGTCATTGATAATGAGACACTTGAATGCTTAAAACCCCTAATTACTAATAATGAAACTCTAGCGGTGTTATTACCGGGGATTGAGTGGTCGGCAGAACAACTGCTGATCACGATCGAAGAATGGCGACAAAGCTTGGCAAGCAATCGATAACCCCGCCTACCTTAAGCACTAAGGACAGAATTTCGCCGACTCCAAACGAAGTCTGTCTGCGTGGAAACGCTTTAAAACCCGAGTTAATCTAAGCAAGCGACGCATCAATGTCGATTTTTAAAAGCCGACCGTTATTGCTTACCTCGGAGAAAATGATCTCGCTTCCGCTCGTTTTTATCAAATTTACGAAAGTGACAATTATCGTTGGCGTGGTTGGAAGCAACTTCTCTGGCAATTCGAATCAGACGGACAATGGCGAATAGTGTATGAAGGAAATGGTTAGAACAACGAGACCTCTGCTATCCTTGTTGTTACTGTTGCTCACGCTTGCGGCCTGCATGAGTCGGGGACCAGAGCCCTCAGCGAATAAGGAGCCCTCAGCGAATAAGGAGCCCTCAGCGAATAAGGAGCCCTCAGCGAATAAACAGCAACAACCCTCAACACAAACTCCAGCAGTCAATCCAGAAGCAGCGGCAACTCAGACCTTGATAGAAACTGAGCGAAAGCAAGCATTGCTCGATGAGCAAATTGCTCAGGCTAACCAAGCAGAAGAATCGGCTAAAGCAATAGAAGCTGTGATCGCCATTAATAAGCTTTGTCACGCCATAGGTCGAAAGTTAGGTAGCGTTAGTATTGAAGACTGTGAGAGAGAGCCGCTCATTCATAGTGAATACAGTACCGAGGGGCGCTCAATCGCCTACCGTGAATACTTGCCGATTGAAGGACATCAAAATCTAGGCAAGGTTCTTGTCCTAGGGGGAATTCATGGAGATGAGTTGTCGTCGGTATCCGTCGTCTTTAAATGGCTTAAGATCCTTGATCAATTTCACAACGGCTTGTTCCATTGGCGAATTGTGCCGACGGTTAACCCTGATGGTTTACTGCGCTCGAAGTCCCAGCGTCAAAATAGTAATGGGATTGATCTCAACCGGAATTTTCCAACTGCGGACTGGAGTAAGAATGCCATTGCATATTGGGAACATAAGACGAAGTACAACCCACGAAGAAATCCTGGCAGCGCTCCGGCAAGCGAGGTTGAAACTCAGTGGATCGTAAACCAGATCGACTCGTTTCAACCAGATGTCATCATTTCGATGCATGCTCCTTATCACCTGGTGGACTACGATGGGCCCCCGACGGCACCAGAAAACCTCGGTAGCCTTTACCTTCGTAAGTTAGGAGTTTATCCAGGTTCGCTTGGGAACTACGTGGGCATCGATAAAAATAAACCCATTGTCACTGTCGAGTTGAAATCCGCCGGAATCATGCCACGTCAGACGGAGATAGATACCATGTGGAACGATCTTGTTCGGTGGCTAAGTGAACAGCTACAACCCGATCAGGCAATCACTGAGCGCTTATCAGAACAGGATTGACGCCGGTAACGCAGGTTTCAGGCTCGATCAGAGCAGGGCGGTGTTTTCGAGTTACTGTGATAAAAATTCACGAATACACTCTGTTTCCTTTAGATTTCGGCATTCAAATCTAATTGACTTCATCTTTTTCCTCTATACAATTCTAGATAGCTAGAAAGAAAGCCTCATAAATACTCTGCCGTCTTGTTATTCGTAATGCTTCATTCTGTAGTTGTTTTAAGAGAAAGCCATTTTTTCCGGCGCCATGCCACTAAAGGCTAATTCGAATTGATTCAGGAATAGATTATGTCTGACAAAGTTGAAGGAACCGTAAAATGGTTCAACGAATCTAAGGGGTTCGGTTTTATTTCACAGGAAGATGGTCCGGATGTGTTCGCACATTTTAGTGCCATCAGCGGTTCTGGTTTCAAAACTCTGGCCGAAGGTCAGCGTGTTGAATTTACCGTTAGTCAAGGTGAAAAAGGACCTCAAGCTGCTGATATTGTCGCAATATAAGTTTCTTCAGAAACAGCTTCTGTAGTGAAAAAAAGCAAGGCTATTTGCCTTGCTTTTTTTTGCCAATATTTTCTTCAGTAACGGGTCTTATCAGCTTGCGTAGGTTGAGCCACCGTCACAGGTAATCACTTCGCCGACCGTATAGGCACCAGCCCTTGAAGAAAGGAATATGGCCAAGCCTGCAATATCCTCTGGAGTACCGACGCGTCCACGTGGATTACTTTTGCCAACTGCTGACCAATCAATGTCGGTATCGCCTCCGCCGCCAACACCAGTGCTGAGCATCCAGGTTGGAAAGGGACCCGGAGCAATTGCATTGCAGAGAATGTGTTGCTTCGTCAGGTGGGCGGCCATCACTCTAGTGAGATGATGTACTGCGGCTTTAGATGGGCCGTAGGAGAAGGTCTCGAAGGCTGGATTTTTCAAGCCGTCGACAGAACCAATATTAATCACTCGAGCCGGGTCTTCTGATGTACCAGAAGCTTTTAGTTGGGGCAGTAGTTTTTGAGTGAGGAAAAACACACCTTTGACATTGGTGTCCATCACTTTATCCCAACCAATTTCTGGAAATTCTTCCAGTTTTGCACCCCAACTGACGCCAGCATTATTTACCAGTATGTCGAGCTTCTCTTCTCGACTAGCGAGGTCTTTTGCAAAGGCTTCAATGGCGCTCACATCCGAGAGATCTGCTGGCATGGAGATACACTCACCGCCAAATTCATTTGCGAGACGTTCTGCCGTGGCATCACAGACCGCAGCTTTGCGTGAACTGATATAAACTTTTGCACCATTGGCCAGAAAGCCTGCCGCAATCATCTCTCCGATGCCCCGAGAACCACCGGTGACCAGAGCGACCTTGCCTTCAATCGAAAATAGATTCTTCATATTGTTGTCTGTGCCTGTTATTAGATGCGGGCCATTAAAACAAAGGGTATAACCAATTGCAGTAGGTTGGGACTCAAAAATTCACTATCATCAACCGTACCGATAAGACGAGAATTCTATGCAGTCTCTATTTCAAATATCACTTCTAGTTAACGACTATGATGCCGCTATCGAATTTTACGTACATACCCTAGGCTTTGAACTACTAGAAGACACCCACTTGGATAGTTTGAAACGCTGGGTAGTTGTTTCTCCTGGCAACGGTGCAGCACTGGTGCTCGCAAGGGCGGAGGGAGCGTCGCAGATGCACGCGGTGGGACAACAATTAGGAGGCCGAGTGGGGTTTTTTCTCGGCACAGACAACTTTGAGAGAGATTTCAAACTTTTTACCTCCAGAGGCGTGCGCTTTGTTCGAAAGGTCGATAAGACCGATTATGGGACTGTCGCTGTTTTTGAAGATCTATACGGCAACCTCTGGGATCTAATTGAACATGCGCCAGATCATCCTCTCGCCATGAAAGGTACCATGAAGAGTGTAATGGGGAGCCTAGAATGAAGGTTGAATGGTCTGCTGCGGTTGATTCAAACGGGATGCAAACAAGGGAATTCAGTCTGCAAGGGGATCGCCTTACCACGGGTGCGCTCTGGCTTGCCAAAGAACCAGTCGCTGGTCGGGCGCTGATTTGTTTTGGCCATGGTGCTTCGGGGACTCGCTATCAGGAGCCCATCAGCAATCTTGCAGGCGATTTTACCAGGGCGGGATATTCCTGTCTGTCGATCGATGGTCCTGTCCATGGTCTAAGAAAAATAGGCGACGGTGCGAGAGGGGCATTCTTCCCTGAATTTCAGCGGGAAAGTAGTGTTTTCGATATGGTTAGTGATTGGTCCTCTGCGATTGAGGCGTCCAAAGCCCTCAAAGAAATCGGTGCCTGCGATCTTGCTTACTTTGGTTGGTCAATGGGGTCGATATTTGGGATTCCATTAGTTGCATCAAGGCAAGACTTCAAAGTGGCGGCCTTCGGGTTAGTCGGCGTGTCGGAAGGTTTTCCCCACGGCAATGAGATTCTTGATGCCGCCGCAAAAATTCGCTGCCCGGTATTGTTTCAGATGCAGC
>JBLHQQ010000290.1:0-4157 GCA_047625245.1 Candidatus Azotimanducaceae bacterium | reverse complement strand
GACTGATGTTCTAAATAACCGGCAGCTTTTGAAACGGCGAATAGTTGAGCGATGTGTAATTTCTGCCTTGCGTCGATAAAGTAATAGGCTGCATCCGCTTGGAGTTTGCCGGTTCTATGGCGAACTGCAGCGATATCTGTCGCCATGTAGGGATAGCCACCATCGGACTTTTGAATGATAGCGGGTAAGGGTTTTTTATCCTTGCCTATAAATTCATCGAGGAATACGCACTTTGCGCCATCGGATTCTACGATTAACCCTTTCGCTTCGAGCTCCGAAACAATGATCGGCAGGTCATCGTTGTACTGACTCTCTGCCTTTATGTCTTTTCGCAATAGGGAGATGTTTAGCTTGTCGTAAACAGCCTGACAATGGGTAGCAGACTCTTCAATAAAGATTCGCCAAAGTTCAAGGCACGCTTCATCACCACTCTGTAGTTTAACCACATATTCACGTGCGATTTTCGCGAAAGCTTCGTCGGATTTAAAAAGGCTGTTTGCTGCTTGATAAAAAACTTCAAGGTCTTTAAGTTCGGTGGAAAGTTCGGCGCCTTCTGCCTTCCGTTGGTCAAGGTATGCCAGCAGGCTACCGAATTGTGCGCCCCAATCTCCAACGTGATTTGCTCGAATCACTTTGTGTCCGAAAAATTCCAGAATACGGACAGCGGCATCGCCAATCGCTGTGCTACGCAGGTGACCGATATGCATTTCTTTGGCTAGATTGGGTGCGGAGTAATCAACAACAATCGTTTTCTGTGTTTTACTCTGAACGCCGATTCGCTGGTCGCCTCTTCTTTCGAGAAGTTCCGTGGCGATGAGGTCGGGCTCAAGGTGAATGTTGATAAACCCGGGCCCAGCTATCTCCAGCTTTTCAACTCCCTTTAAGGTCAGTTGCTCGACAAGTTTTTCAGCCAATTGGCGTGGATTCATCTTAAGTTTCTTTGCGGCGCCCATGACACCATTGGCCTGATAGTGTCCAAACTCTGGTTTCTGGGCCTGTTTGACAACAGCAGGGCTTTCCGCAGCGCCTAGGGAGGCAAGAGCGGCACCTATCGTGTCATCCAGATACTGTTTGAGATTCATTCGGTGTCGGCCTGAAAAAGCTCGGTAGTGTAGCGGAAAACAGTTTTTGCCGCACGTCGCTATATTGCAATACGGTTGTAAAGTGTGATTTGGTTGGGTGGGCGTATTGGCCAATAAATGAGTTAAGAAGGATGGTTCAAAAACAGTTTGTGTCGATGGAGTCGGCGACCGGGAAATCTAACCCTGTCGGTTTTAAACCTTGTCAGGGGCTTTATGTATGCCCTGAGGGAGGAGCAAAAGTGGCGTTTATTGCCGCTCACTACAATGTGGATTTCTCGGAGCATTACCTAGGTGACTTGATGGCGGCCAGAGGCTTTGGCTTCCTTGGTTGGAACACGCGGTATCGAGGCAATGAGGCCTAGTTTCTGCTGGAGCATGCACTAATCGATATTGATGCAGGAGTGCGCTGGTTGAAAGAGATTGCGGGTGTTAAAACGGTGGTCTTGCTCGGTAACTCTGGGGGAGGCTCTTTGATGGCCGCTTATCATTCCCAGTCAGCGGATCCGAATATCAAGTCGGTCGCAGGTATGAAGTTACCTGACGCTTTGATGAAACTGGCGGGGGCGTCCGGAAGTACTGACCGATTGGATGGACCCCTCTGATAGAACGATCGGTGTTTGCTATGCAGGGGACGCGAGGCGCGCTAATTTCGATGCTCGGGGCATTGGCAATATGAGTAGCCTTCGATCGTGGTTGTCGATGTGGAGTCTCGAATATTCTTGCTGTAGCGGCAGCCGTCACCTGCAAAGGATCAGGTTGCCGGTGATCACTATCTGTTAGAACCTGAAGGCATTCGAGGAATAGTTGCAGACTTGATCGACAACTGGGTGAGGGCGCGAAGCTAGCTGCTATTCAGGCTCGATCGACGTGGCGACGATCTGTTCCGCGCTGTGCCAAACCTGTGGATGTCGTTTTGCATCTTCTTTGCCAATTTGGCTGAGACAATAGACGCCGCGTCGAACCTTTTCAAACCAACCATAGTGATTGCTGTTCAATATCTGGGAGGTTTTCTCAGATGCACCCAGTTTTCTCATCTGTACAGCCGTTGCCTCTCCTAAAGAATCGAGGAAGCAGGCGATTAACGTCGCGTTTTGTCGGTAAGCAGTCATGAGCTCCGTTCGGGTTGAGCCTCCAATATTGTAACTGGCGTTGCGATCTGCGATTTCCTTTTTGACCGCCTGCCTTTTTCGGGATTGGATTCGGCGCATGGGGGTCGGTGCAAAATACTCATTCACGACGTCACCGAGTTTGGTGGTTGAGACAACCAGCAGACCAAGCCCTAATTGTTTAATGACTCTTTGAATGCCGCGCCATTGGCTGCGGCGGTATTTTTTTTGAGGAATGGCCACGTAGACGCAATCGGTGATGGCTTGGCGTTCTGTGGCCTGGACGAGGAGGCTTAAATTGGGACTAGTTTTGAGTTCGACGATGACTAATTGCTCCTCGCCTGGAATTTGCGCAACCAGATCACAATGTTTGACTTCACCCTGAACCTCATAGCCACGAGCTTCAAAAAACTGCTTTATTGGGGGGTAGAGTTCAACCTCTTTCATGCAGGCAAGTGCTCAAGCAACTGGAGATGAAAGCCACCAAATCCAGCGTTGCTCATCACGATGACATGTTGAATATTGTTTTCTCTAATCGAGGCTAGTGCTGCTTCAACCAGCCTTTGTCTGTCGACGATTATTCGATGTTGATCTCCGTTGATGTGCTCCGCCATGTCCCATTGAATATTTGGCGGCTGAAACCAGAGAACGTGATCAGCAGATTTTGTTGAAGCCGCCAGAGATTGAGCATGAGTGCCTTTTCGCATCGTATGAGAACCAGGTTCTATGATCGCCAACACTCGGTCTGTGCCAACCTTGTTTCTAAACCCGTCCAAGGTTGTGGCGATGGCAGTGGGGTGGTGGGCGAAGTCGTCGTAAACTGTAAGCGTGCTTGACTCATAGATCAGTTCCATACGACGTTTCACGCCTTCAAACTTTGATAATGCTGCCGCTGAATCAATCGGCTTAACCCCTACGTGTCGCGCAGCTGCGATGGCTGCCAGCGCGTTGTTTTGGTTATGTCTGCCGCTCAATTTCCAGTTGATCTGACCGACATTTTGCCCAGCTAGAAAGACATCAAATCGACTGCAATCAGGTGCGTGGTTGACCGCGCTGAGTTCTCCGCCGTCGCCGAAGGTAAGTGATTCAGACCAATTGCCGAGTTCCAGAGTATCAAGTACAGCTTGATCATCCGAGGGGTGAATCACCAGACCCGATGCCGGGATGGTGCGCAGGAGTAGATGAAACTGCTGCTGGATTGCTGCTAGGTCTGGGAAAATATCCGCATGGTCGTATTCGAGATTGTTGATGATGAGAGTTCTAGGGCGGTAGTGAACAAACTTGGAACGGCGATCGAAGTACGACGTATCGTACTCATCTGCTTCGATGACAAAAAACGGGGTTTTGCCTAAGCGAGCGGAACATCCGAAATTACCGGGCACCCCACCGACCAGAAACCCTGGAGCGAGCCCTGCATATTCTAATATCCAGGCCAACATACTGGTTGTGGTGGTTTTTCCATGGGTACCAGAAACCGCGATGACCCATTTGTCCTGTAACAAGTAGCGACCTAGCCATTCTGCGCCAGAAATGTAGGGAATGCCTCTGTCCAAAACATATTCAACGGCAACATTTCCCCTTGGTAAGTTGGCATTGCCTATCATGACCAGATCAACGTCCTCGGGAATATTGGCGGCACTATAGGGAGACCGAATTTCGATACCAGCATCCATCAGCTGGGAGCTCATTGGCGGATAAACGTTTTCGTCACTGCCTGTTACGGTTAGGCCCTGCTCCCTTGCCAAAAGCGCAATGCTTCCCATTAAGGTACCGCAGATTCCGAGTATGTGCAGATGCATAGACGCTCTCTTAGTTGAACTGATCGAAAAGACCGCGAATGGTGATCGCGACGAGTAATTCGATGACAAAGGCTAGAACGATGCCTTGAAAGAGACTGATTTGTGCCGATTTCATCAATAAAAAACCGACGATCGCTAACCACCAGATAAGACTAATCAGGGATAATGCA
>JBLHQQ010000289.1:0-4165 GCA_047625245.1 Candidatus Azotimanducaceae bacterium | reverse complement strand
ACAGCAGCTCTAACCAGGTCGAGACTCACCAAGAGAAGTTTTCGGGGCCATCGGTTGGCAAAAGCACCCGCAATAGGTGCGATGGTGACATAGGCAATCATCTTGATTGCCAGCACAGTGCCCAACACTCTACCGGCATCGCCACCCGCAAAATCGTAAGCCATTAAAGCCAGTGCAATGGTGGTCAATCCCGTGCCCGCGAGCGATGTAATTTGCGCCGCAAACATCTTTCTAAAAGTCGGGTTTTGAAGTGGCGATGTGTTCATCAAGCTATCTTTTGTCATATTGCTGGATCATTCGATAGAGTGCCAGTAAGACGAATAATGTAATTGACACAAACCCCAACGAAGCGAAAATGCGGGCATGAACACCGCGCTCTGGGGCGAGCAAATGCACCCCGCAATCAAGGCCCGGCCCAGTGACTGCCACTTGAGCACGAGCTCTTTATTGGATGAGAGCATCACCAGACCATTCAGGACGGCAATTCCAGATAGAGCAGTGCCAACCCAGGCGTCGAAATCGAAAACGGTATATCTCGCAAACATAGCTAGCAAAAATAGCTCGCTTTGGTTGCATTGCGATAATCAAAAACGACAATTTCCTCAACTACCGGACGATCGCAGCATCTCTAGAATAGTTTGCCATCAACCACTGCACGAGCATACCAATACCCACGATGGTCATGACAAAGCTAATGACCCCACCAATGAAGGGAATATTGATCGCGACCGATACGAAAGCCAGGCCGGTAATGAGCGGTAGCGCAACGCCTCTCTCGCCATCTGAATCACTAAATAACATGCTCCCGATCAGCCACGCGACCATGATCTTGGCCAAATATAGACCCAAACACCAGGTTGCAAAGCCGAAAAACGTCACTGGCAAACCGACAACAGTGATTGCTACCAAAACAAGTATGACGGGTAAGCTCACCAGTGCGACCAAGCCAACACCGGCTGTGACGAAACCCGTCACGCCACCATCAAGACTCACGGAACGAACCGCCGGAAACAGCATAAAGAGACCATAACCAATGATAAATGCAGCGGCCAATTTTAGGACTTGAAAGCCGTAGAATTGGAATGTGGCATATCGGTTCTTTGATCGACCATCAAAATCGTGATGCTCAAACTGGATGCTTCCGCCAACGGTAGATTCGGAAGACCTGCTCAAGCTATCCTCCCCCACTGAGTGGATCGTTAGATCTCCAACAATGCCTGCATCTCCCAGCAGTTTTATACTGTTGCCAAAGGCCACCATGTCTTCACCGACCTTGCCTCGAAGTTCAATCGTTTCTGCTGCCGTAGTTAAATCCTTACCCACCTCACCCTGCATGGAAACCCGGTTTGCACCCAGAACAGCGTTACTCGATATTCGGCTTTCACGGCTGATTTGTATACTCTCACCAGCACCCCAAAAGTCACTACCAAGAATGGCATCGGTTATCTCTACAGTCTTACCGGCATTAATCGTGGTACCGGAGACTTCACCGCTGATACTGATCGATTCCGCAAAGGCAATCAGGTTACCACTCACTTTTCCCGTCACTACAACACGGCGGCCAAAGGCGATCAGATCGCCCGTCACGTTGCCGTCAACAACAATTGTTTCTCCGGTAAACAACAGAGTGTCGTCGATGGTTTCATCGCTAGAAATAATGACGTGATCGCGCCTGTGTTCTATTGCAGAAGCCTCTTGCGGTAGAGCGAGTCCACTCCCCAGTAAAGCTGTGAGTAAACAAAAGCTGAAAGCTTGTTTTGACTTGACGACGTAAAGCAGCAACCAGGTGGTGGCAACGGCGAGTATCGCCGCGACGATAAATCCAGAATAGGCTTCAATCATGACGGTTCCTTCATTTGTGAAATAGAGAAGAGTAGTAAGAGCCAGGTCGTATACATCAGGTACAAATATTGAAGTCAGCCAGGAAAATCCATCGACGACCAACTCGCCAAAAATTGCTTTCGAGGAGAACTGAGCAAACCAAAACAACAATCCAGTCAGAAGGTTTGCAACCGCAAATTCTCGAAGACCTAAGGGCTTCTTGAATTTGGGTGGTTCCAAATGAGGCACGGCTTCAGATGGATTCATCGCAATAGCGATGAATCCATGATCCTCTTTAAATACTGAAATTTGCGTCTGGCAGACAGCGCAGCCCGCAACATGATCACCCAGAACATCAGATTCTTCAGGGGTTAATGCACCATCAACATACATAGAATACTGCAGATCCGTTAGATGAGTCATCGTCTCAGATCTCCCCTGCCGGTGTCGCGACCAGTCTTGATCGTAAGTGCTGCTTGGCGCGAAGTAACAAAACACCCACATGATTGCGACTAACCCCTAGTTCGATGGCAATCTGGTCATAGGTCATCTCACTAAAGTACGAGAGTACCAGGGGGACACGATACTTGTCGGGCATATCCGCCAGCGCCGCGTTGAGGGTTTTGTTGTCTTCGGAGTCTATGACTGTCGTTAGAGCATGGGGGCCCGGAGATTCGATCTCTTCCATTTCCTCCTGCTCATTGCCAAACAGATTTTGCATCCGGGTTCGTTGACGCAGTAAATCGATACAATAATGATTGGCGATGGATGCAATCCAATGCCAAAAAGGTTGGTTACTGTCGAATTTACTAAAGCTTCGAAAAGCACGCATGAACGTTTCCTGGGTCGCATCTTCCGCTAGCATCGCGGAATTTAGGAGACGGCGACAAAGCCCAAACACTCGGACGTAGTATTCCTTGTACAGAATTTCAAAGGCCACCACGGACGATGCCATGTTCGTTTCTCTCCTGATTGGTTAGTAATACGGGTGAGGCTCGGGTTTATTACAAAGTTTTAAAGATTTTTTCGAGCTTACCTCGAATAAAGCACCAGAACTTAAGGAACAGACGAGGGAAGGGGTAGTCACCACCGGGGGTGGTGCCAAATATTGATTTCGCAGGCTGGGTCAAGAGGAGGAAATTTGCCGATATCGGTCCATTTAGCAACTGGATCATGGAAGTCTGAACCTGCGGAAAGGTAGAGACCATGCTTCCTTGCCAGCATATTCATTTGGATGACAGCATTAGGATGGATATTGGGATAACTGCCTTCCAAAGCTTCACCGCCACACTCTTCAAAAGCCGTCACTAACGATCCAAGTTTAGCTTTGTTGAGGGGGTATCGACCGGGATGGGCAAGAACCGCAATCCCCCCTGCAGCTCGAATCGCCGCCACACCCTCGGCAAGGCTACACCACTGTGATGGGACGTAGATTTTTCCGCCTTTGCCTAGGTGAGTCTTGAAGGATTTTGGCCGATTTTTGCAAACACTCTGTTCAACCAGATAATTCGCCACATGGCTGCGGGTATAGGCCACGCAGGGCAGACCATGCAGGTACTCCATTAGACCCTCGTGGCCAAGCGCTGTGAGTTTTTCATCCATCATCTCAACCCGCCATCTTCGGGCGTTTTGCTGAGATTCGAGTAACGCAATCAAGCCGGTATGCTGCGGGTCAATATGCAGACCCACAATATGGACTTCAATCTTGTCCCACTGGCAGGAAATTTCGACACCTTTAATAATTGTGATTTCTGTCAGATCAGCGGGGATGTCGTGCAGACCGGTGATGCAGTCATGGTCAGTAATGGCAAGATGAGTCACTTGATTCGCTATTGCTCGCGCCAGTAGCTGGGGAATCGGTTGGGTTCCATCGGAATAATGACTGTGACAATGAAGGTCTGCTTTCACAGGTTAGTGAGCAATCACTGGCGATGCTGACATTCTGGTCCAAACCAGCGTCAACAATAGCGCAATTAAAAATGGTGTACTCAGTGCCAACAACCAATCCCAACCGAAGCTCAGCAGGATCCAGCCGGAACTCAGGGAAGCAGCTCCCTGCAGCGAGAAGATCAGAAAATCATTCAGCGCCTGGGTTTTGAACCTTTCTGCAGACTGATAGGTTTGCGTCAACAGTGTTGTACCGCCGAGGAACAGAAAGTTCCAGCCAATACCGAGCAGCACCAGAGCACCCCAGTAGTGGACCAGATGTCGATCTATCCAACCGACCATGAGGCAAAGCATCAAAATGATCAAACCTGCTTTGACGATGGTACGGGCACCGAATCGAGTGATCAGAAAGCCGCTAAACAAAGACGGCAAATACATTGCCATGATGTGACTCTGA
>JBLHQQ010000288.1:0-4176 GCA_047625245.1 Candidatus Azotimanducaceae bacterium | reverse complement strand
CTAGTGTCATCGTCTACAAGGGCATGCTGACACCCGGTCAGCTATTTCCTTTTTATCTAGACCTCGATGACCCCCGCTTTAAAACTCATCTAGCGATGGTGCACTCGAGATTCTCCACTAATACTTTCCCATCATGGGATCGCGCCCAGCCCAATCGTTATATGAGCCACAACGGCGAGATCAATACTCTACGTGGCAACAAAAATTGGATGACTGCTCGAGAAGGAGTTGTCACATCTGGTCGGTTTGGGGGCAACATCAAGAAGCTGTTCCCGATTGTCGAACCAGACTTTTCTGATTCCGGCACCTTCGATAATGTCCTTGAGTTTCTTATGCTATCTGGCAGAACGCTTCAGGAGTCAGTGATGATGATGATTCCCGAGGCCTGGCAATCAGATACCAACATGTCAAAGGAGAAGAGAGACTTTTACGAGTTTAACTCCGCACTGATGGAACCCTGGGACGGACCAGCATCTATTGTGTTTACTGACGGCAACTGTATCGGCGCAGTACTTGATAGAAATGGATTGCGGCCTAGTCGTTATTACATCACGTCAGACGATCGCATCATCATGGCCTCTGAAGTGGGTGTCCTGCCCATTGATCCCAGCGAAGTACTGGCAAAAGGACGCCTGCAGCCTGGCAAGATGTTGCTGATTGATTTCGAAAAGGGTCGCATGATCCCGGACGAAGAGCTTAAGCATGATTTCGCCACTCGACACCCATATGGCGAATGGATCGCTCAAAAACGAATACACCTGGACAACATCCCCGCTGTCGATGACTCACACGGATTTGTACCTGATACGCTCATTGAGCGCATGCAAGCCTTTGGCTATACCACTGAAACTATGCAATTTATGTTGTTGCCAATGGTCACAGAGTCCCGCGACCCCCTGGGATCAATGGGTAACGACGCGGCTCTGGCTTGCTTGTCTGACAAGTCCCGCATGATCTATGACTATTTCAAGCAGCTCTTCGCACAAATCACCAATCCCCCGATCGACTCGATACGAGAAGAAGTTGTGATGTCTCTGGAGTGTTTTATTGGTCCAGAAGGAAATTTGTTGGAGACGTCATCAGAGCACGTCAATCGAATCAAAATGCCACACCCGATTTTGAGCAACGAGGAGTTATCAGCGCTCAAACATATGGACTATCGAGGCTGGCATTCGGCCACTATCGATATCACCTTCGATAGAAATAGTGGCAAAGCGGGCATGCTTGCGGCTCTAGATCGAATCTGCGAAGAAGCTTCTGCTGCTCTATCGGCTGGAAAATCACTCCTGATCCTGTCAGATCGGAATGTTTCCAGAACACACATGCCCCTCAGCGCACTAGTAGCGTGTGGCACTGTTCACCATCATTTAGTTACCACCCATCAACGTACTCGCATCGGATTAGTGATTGAGACTGGCGAAGCCCGAGAGGTTCATCACCACTGCCTGTTGACCGGCTACGGCGCCGATGCCATTAACCCATACCTCGCCTTTGAGGCGCTCTGGCAGGCAAAAGTTGATGGTCTACTGGATCAGAAACAGTACGCCGAGGACAGCAGTATTGTTAGTGCCTACAAGAAGGCAGTCGGTAAAGGCATGCTCAAAGTCATGGCGAAAATGGGCATCTCGACCCTCCAGTCTTACAAGGGCGCTCAAATCTTTGAAGCCGTGGGGTTAGCGAAAGAAATCATCAATCGTTGCTTTGTGGGTACAGCAAGTAGAGTCGAAGGTGTGAGTTTTGAGATCCTGTTCAAAGAGATGCTGCAGCGTCACCAGCTCGGCTACCCTGTTCGAAGCGATAGACTAATCCCGCTCCTGCCAAATAATGGTGACTTTCATTGGCGCAAGACCGGCGATGCCCACATGTGGGATCCCGAGGCTATTGCTAGCTTGCAAAATGCCGCTCGGACAAATAACAAAGAGGCATATTGGGACTTCGCAAAGCATATTAATGAAGAGACCACACGGCGTTGTACATTCCGAGGTCTTCTGACATTTAAAGAAGGCGTTAACGGCGGACCCATCAGTATTGACGATGTCGAGTCCGCCGCCGATATCGTTAAACGCTTCTGTACAGGCGCAATGAGTCTTGGCTCTATTTCCACTGAAAGCCACGAATCCCTAGCAATCGCAATGAACCGACTGGGTGGTAAATCAAATACGGGCGAAGGTGGCGAAGATGTCGCGCGTTTCCAACCAATGGAAAATGGCGATTCCAAACGTTCTGCGATAAAACAGGTCGCATCGGGGCGTTTTGGCGTCACTATCTGGTATCTTACAAACGCCGACGAGTTACAGATTAAGATCGTACAGGGCGCTAAGCCTGGTGAAGGCGGCGAACTACCCGGTGGCAAAGTTGATGACTATATCGCCAGCATTCGTCACTCGACTCCAGGGGTTGGACTTATTAGCCCACCGCCTCACCACGACATCTATTCGATTGAAGATATCGCACAGCTCATCCATGACCTGAAGAACGCCAATCCTGACGCTCGCATCAGCGTTAAACTGGGATCTGAAATTGGCGTGGGCACCATTGCTGCAGGTGTCACCAAAGCTAAAACCGATCATCTGGTTATTGCTGGCCATGACGGCGGAACCGGCGCTTCTCCTTTAACGTCAATAAAGCACGCTGGCTTACCCTGGGAGCTTGGTATTGCCGAAACTCATCAGACTCTTGTGATGAACAATCTTCGCTCTCGAGTCTATCTACAAACAGATGGGCAGTTAAAGACAGGGCGCGACGTCGCGATGGCGACTCTGCTTGGAGCTGAAGAATTTGGTTTCGCCACGGCACCGCTGATCACACTCGGCTGCATCATGATGCGTAAGTGTCATCTTAATACCTGCCCGGTTGGTATCGCGACTCAGGACCCAGAATTGCGCAAGAAGTTTGGTGGCCAGCCAGAACACGTCGTTAACTACTTCTTTATGGTGGCAGAAGAATTGCGCGAAATTATGGCGCAACTCGGTTTCCGTAATATTAACGATATGGTCGGTCGATCCGACGTACTCGAAATGAACAAAGCCCTTGACCACTGGAAATCTAACGGCATAGATCTGTCTGCGATCCTAGAGCCAGCGAAGATCATTTACGAGAACACTGAAACCTACCGCACGAGATCTCAGAATCACGGTCTAGAGAAAGCCCTAGATGTGGAAATTATCAAACAAGCACAACCTGCATTAAAAGACGGCAGCAAAGTCAATATTGAACTACCTGTGATCAATATCAATAGAGTCGTCGGCACCATGCTTTCCCATGAAGTCGCAAAAGCGACCAAGGGCGAGCTACTACCTGATGACACCATCAATATAAAATTAAACGGCTCAGCCGGACAAAGTCTTGGTGCCTGGCTCGCAAAGGGCATCAGCATCTCCGTTGAAGGCGATGCTAACGACTATGTAGGCAAGGGTTTATCCGGTGGCAAGATTGCAATCTACCCACCAAAAAACAGCCCTTTTTTGAGTGAAGAGAACGTCCTGATCGGTAACGTTTGTCTCTATGGCGCGATTAGTGGCGAAGCATATTTCCGCGGTGTTGCAGCAGAGCGTTTCTGTGTTCGTAATAGTGGCGCAAGTGCGGTCGTTGAGGGCATAGGTGATCACGGTTGTGAATATATGACCGGAGGCAGAGTTGTCGTGCTCGGGGAAACCGGTCGAAACTTCGGGGCAGGTATGAGTGGCGGTGTCGCCTATGTATGGAACAAAAAACGAACCTTTGTTCAGCAGTGCAACACCGAAACCTTTGAGCTCGAAGAAGTCATCGAGCCGAGTGACATCAGCGATCTAAAATCCTTGATTGAGAACCACCATAATTTGACGGGCTCGACTGTGGCGAAGACCATTTTAGACAACTGGTCTGCTGAGCTACGAAATTTCGTCAAAGCAATGCCAACGGATTACAAACGGGTACTGGCAGAGAACGCAGAAAAATTGCGCGTCAGTGAAAGCGCTTAAAGCCAGACATATCAGTAAGAGATAATTATGGGTAAACTCACAGGATTTAGAGAGTTCGAGCGAGAAGTCACTCCTTACAGGAAGGTCTCCGATCGCTTAATCGATTTCAAGGAAATCTACACAGAACACAGCACGCCTGAGTTGCAAACTCAGGGCGCACGCTGCATGGACTGTGGCGTGCCTTTCTGTCAATCAACTAATGGCTGCCCGATTCATA
>JBLHQQ010000287.1:0-4191 GCA_047625245.1 Candidatus Azotimanducaceae bacterium | reverse complement strand
CATCGTCAGCGGCTAGTGCAGTTGAGCTTTGAAAAAGCACCAACAGAGTGAATGCTAAAAGGCTTCTTCTGGCGCTGTGTTTAAGGCTTTGCATAGAAAGGTAGGAGCTAACGTCAATCACCACTATGTTGACTCATTTTGAATACGACCAGTATGATCGGGTTTTGGTTCCGAGAATAAGCAAATACTGAACTGCGTCTGGTCGCCGTAACCGATATACTAACCGTTTTTTGAGGGAATGAGGTGACCATTCACGACAATCTTGATGCCTGTGGTTTGACCTGTCCACTGCCACTATTAAAGGCCAAACAGGCGTTGAACAAGCTGGCGAGCGGAGAAGTTTTGGCCGTGGTCTGCACCGATCCCGGTTCCGTTCGAGATTTCCAAGTGTTTTCTGATCAGAGTGGTCACATGCTGCTGTCCTCTCGAGAATCAGACGGCAAATATTACTACCAACTGAAAAAAGCCTGAGCCTATGTTTAACGTTCTGAAAATCTGGATGGATCGCTTCCTCTCGGACGAAGAAGCGGTGTTGCTGGTGGTTCTGCTTGCCGTCGGCTTTATGCTCATTATCTGGATGGGCGGCATTCTTGCGCCGCTGTTAACGGGTATCGTTTTAGCCTATGTGATGCAGGGTATTATCAAACTGTTGCTCCAGGTAGGAGTGCCGAAAGGCCTATCGGTGACGGCTACCTTTCTGTTGTTCTTAGGCGGATTTGTGACCACTTTGTTTTTGGTCATTCCTAGAGTCTGGAGGCAGCTCCGGCGCCTGTACGATGAACTACCCAATATGGCCACCAGGGCGCAGGAAATTTTGGCGGATTTGCCATCGAGTTATCCTGGATATGTTTCACAAAATCAGGTGGATACCTGGGTCGAGATGTTGAATGCTGAAGTCGGTGATATAGGTCAGTGGTTGGTTTCGTTCTCGTTATCCCAATTGCCGGTCCTGGTTGCCGCTGCGGTTTACACCATGCTGGTGCCTATCCTTGTGTTTTTCTTTCTCAAGGACAAAGACTTGATTCTGGAGTGGTGCCGCTCGTTTTTGCCGAATAAACGACCCCTAATGACGAGAATATTTCATGATATGAACCAACAGATGGCTAATTACATCCGCGGAAAGGTCACTGAAATCATCCTTGTTGGGCTGGTGAGTTATGTTCTGTTTACATTCTTCGGGCTGGACTATGCGGTATTGCTCGCCTTTCTGGTCGGCCTCTCTGTCATTGTGCCTTATGTGGGTGTGATCGCGGTGACGGTGCCGATTGTCATCATCGCTTATTTGCAGTTTGGCGTAAGCGATGAGCTTATGTACCTGTTAATAGGGCATATGATTGTGCAGATGATTGATGGATTTGTGCTGGTGCCGATGCTGTTTTCTGAAGCCGTTAATCTCCACCCCATTGCCATTATCGCCGCAGTGCTGATTTTTGGTAGCTGGTGGGGTCTATGGGGGGTCTTCTTTGCCATTCCATTGGCGACTTTGGTGAAATCGATTATGAATGCCTGGCCTCAAGCGATCGCGGAAGTTGGCTGATGCCTTGTTAAGCGCGCAACTCGCCAGTAAGATTGGCGCCTTTTGCACTAGGGCGTCCTTTTGCGCGAGGAAATATTTTGCATGACAGAACAATGATTTCGGGCAGTATTGTTGCGCTTGTGACGCCGATGCAAGGGGATGGCTCCATTCACTGGGATCATCTGAGCGATTTGCTGGAATGGCATATCGAACAGGGTACACAGGGCATTGTGCCAGTGGGTACCACTGGCGAGTCAGCCACCCTTGATGTGAGCGAGCACTGCCAGATTGTGAAGCATACCGTTAAGGTTGTTAACGGACGCCTGCCGATCATTGCAGGCACCGGTGCAAACTCAACTCGAGAAGCTATTGAGCTGACCCGGGCGGCAAAAGAGGTTGGCGCGGACGCCTGTTTACTGGTGACGCCCTATTACAATAAGCCGACCCAAGAAGGTTTGTATCAACATTACAAGGCCATTTCCCGTGCCGTCGCAATACCCCAGCTGCTTTATAATGTGCCGGGCCGCACGGCATGCGATATGATGCCGGCCACGGTCGCGCGCTGCAGCAAGCTAGAAAATGTGTTTGGTATCAAGGAAGCCACCGGAGACCTGCAGCGGGCTGTCGATATTCAAGAGCTGTGCGGTGACAGCATGTTGATCTTGTCGGGAGATGACGCAACCTCCGTGGATCTTATCCTAAAGGGCGCAATCGGCACTATCAGCGTCACGGCGAACCTTGCACCAAAGCTGATGTCCAAGGTTTGTAACGCAGCACGCCAGGGTGACAGCGATCTGGCAAATAAGCTCAACGAGAAATTGATGAGGCTGCATACTGATTTGTTTTTAGAATCCAATCCAATACCGGTGAAATGGGCGCTTGCCAAGATGGGCAAGATTGAAAGTGGCATTCGTTTGCCATTAACAGAGCTTTCACCGGAATATCACGATATCGTTGTTAAGGCGATGCAACAGGCGGAAATACTGTAGTGAGACGAGCAACTTATTTATCCCTTCTGGCTTCTTTGCTGTTAAGTGGCTGTAGCTGGATCGACAATTATGACCGTAACGAAAAATACCTAGAGGCACAGAGTGGTCCTCGGGTTGTGGTGCCTGAGGGTCTTGATGAACCAGACTTTGTCGACATAATGGTGATCCCAAATGTGATCGACTCCCGCGGTATCGCTGGTCAGGTGGCTGATCTAGAGCTACCTGATGCCTTAAGTACCACATTTGGTATTGAACAGATCGTACTGAAAAAGCTGGGCGATGAGCGCTGGATTTTTCTCGATGCGCAACCGGCGGTGATTTGGCCGAAGCTACTGCTATTCTGTGCGAGCAACAACATTCAGATCGAAACGGCCCAACCCCGGAAGGGCATCGTCGAATCGACCTGGGTGACAGCCAAGGCCGGTACCGCCCCCGAGGCGCTGGAGAGCATTATCTCCGGTACCGGTGCCGCCGGTGCTGAGCTCAGTGAACTGCATAAATTTCGATTGACGATTGAGCCAGGTATTCGAAGTGGCAGTAGTGAGGTTTACCTCTCCCATCGACATGCATTGCCCGGCGGCGCAGGCAAACCAAATTGGAACGGCGACTCCGATAATTTGGAAATGGAAAACGAACTACTCACCAAGATCGCCTACTACCTCGGTGAAACGATCAATGATCCGGTGATTTCTGTCATGGCGATTGAGAATCGCGGCGAAAAAGCCGAACTCATACCTGATCGAGTTAAGCCATTACTGCTTTATAAACTCGACTTTGATCGTGCTTGGGCTACGGTAGGTGGTGCCCTTGAAAATGCTCGGCTAGAGGTAGCTGATCTCGATCGCTCGGCTCAGGTCTACTATGTGCTTTATGACGAGTCCCGGGAGAAAGCCCCTGGATTTCTTCGCCGCTTCTTTGAAGATGAGACTGAGGCTAATTCAGCCAATCGATACATGGTACGTCTTGATGAAAGACCCGAAGCCATCCAGGTATCGATCCTGAAAAATGAATCAACTCCTGCCGATGCACTGATTGCTGAACGTTTGCTCAAGATCATCAAAGAATCATCGACCTAAGGTATGCGGGTTGCATCCCTTGGCAGTGGTAGCAAAGGCAACGCTACCCTAATTGATGATGGCAATACCTGTGTTCTGATTGATCTGGGGTTCACCTTAAAAGAAACCGAGCGGCGCTTGCGTCGCCTCGAGATCTCGCCGCTAGATATTGACGCCGTACTGGTGACCCACGAACATGCTGATCACATTCATGGCGTGGGGCCTTTTGCTCGAAAGTTTAAGCGCCCGGTCTATCTAACCCACGGTACCTATAGCAATAGCAAAGTGGGTGTTATACCTCATCTGCGGACGGTTAATTGTCATAAGCCCTTTATGATCGGCAGCCTCAGTGTAGAACCGGTACCGGTCCCCCATGATGCCAGAGAGCCCTGCCAGTACATTGTGTCTTCTGAAGGCGTCAAGGTAGGGGTGCTGACAGATTTAGGCCACATCACCCCTCATGTCACCGAGACCTACATGCTTTGTCATGCGCTGCTGCTGGAATGTAATCACGATGTTGGCATGCTAGAGAATGGTCCCTACCCCTATCCTCTGAAAAAACGAGTGGGTGGCCAGCACGGACACTTGAATAATCAGCAAGCCGCGGGTCTCCTCGCGGACATTGAGTTGC
>JBLHQQ010000286.1:0-4195 GCA_047625245.1 Candidatus Azotimanducaceae bacterium | reverse complement strand
AATAAATGCGCTGCAATGAGCTCCCCTCATTTTAGTGGCGGAGCATTCTACCGCGAGTGGCTGTAAAGCGCAGTTGTTCGACGTCTCTGTAACTTTGTTAGAGTTTTAGAACTTCCATGGCAGCCATCATCAACGTCAGCAGCCGCGCGTCGAAGTCCTCTCGGCAAGCTTTGAATCGATCCAATGGGAATTTGACAGAGGCACCTGCCAGAGCTGCTTGCATCATCGTGAGATGGGCTTCCCAGCTCGCACAGGATCGAGCCAGCACCTCATTCTCTGGAATACTCACCACTAATTTGATCATGCTGACTTCAGAGTTAGGGGTGATCTCAAAACGTATCGATCGAAGTGGATCATCAATGCCACTCCAGGAAAATGCTAAAAGGTGTGGTGCTGTGCAGGCAGTGACCTCGCTATCCACAACGAAGTAGCTGTCCTTGAAGTCGAGTTTGGCTCTACCACCGACGTGCTGGTCCTGGATTAATCTAGAAAAGGAATAACCTAGTGCGGCGGATGGGGAACTGACTGAGATTAATCAATATCGAATTTAAGATGGCTTTGCACCGAATCACGCAAAGATCGGCGAGCTGTTTCGTAACAAAGGAAACTGGCAGGGTGCCGAAATCATCAATCCTATCTGTTGTCCGGCGAGAACCCAGCGCGCTATTCTGAGCCATTGCCGACTATTTCGAAGTGGTCACGTACTTGAGAATTTCGATGACTTGCTCCGGTGTTGTCGCCCAGGCCATCGCGGCTGCGTCAACTTCTTTTAGAGGGTGGATGATGTCATCTGCGTGTAACGTGATATACGGCTTTCCCAACGCGGCACATTGGCCTGCATCAAATGCGGCATTCCATTGTTTGAATTTTTCGCCAAAACAAACCACGGCGATATCACAATGCTCGATCAGCGTTCTGGTTCTCATTGAATTGACCTTCGCTGATTTGTGATCTCGCCAGTAGTTTTTCTCTTCTGGGCCGAGCATATCCCCTGCGGCGTCACTAGATTCATGGTGAGTCACTGCAGAGGTGAAGGTGACAGGTAGGTTGATTGAATCGCAACCGTCTTTAATCTGGTCTCGCCAATCGGTGTGAATTTCACCAGAGAGATAAACATTCCAATTCATTGTGTGCCTGCTAGCGAGTATTGAGGCGTAATGATGGCGAGAATTGTTGGAGATTACAATTTCTGACTCAGGCAGAATATGCGATTCTTCTGAAGCCTTACTACTTATGATCCCAAGATTGCACGACGATGAACTGTCGATTTACCTTGAGCTGGTCATAAAACTGCTCAATGTTGAGTCCCCTCAGTGCTTCAGGTTCAACGAACGTTTTGTTTCGGCTTGGGGATGACCTTTTGGTTCGAGTTCCCCGTCAGCCTGGAGCGGGAACAGCTATCGTCAAAGAGCAACGTTGGCTCCCTGTGATCGGTGCTGGCCAGCCTGCCTTTGGTTACTCGAAGCAGTGGTCAATTGTGAAATGGTCGGAGGGAGAGCTTCCGAACCCCTATGATCCAATGAGCCCTTCCGATGAAACGGCTAATAGACAGCATTTAGAGCTAGCAGCAGATCTTGCCGATGTGATTCTAGGGCTGCGGAACATTGAACTACCGAGCACGATTTCGGCAGAATCAAAGTTACAAAGCTATCGTGGTCGTTCACTTCAAGGCTTTGACCGCGCGACCCGATACTGCATCGAGTAGTGTCGATTAGTTGAGGGACTTGATACCGATCTAGATGTTGCCCTCGAAGTCTGGTCTCAGGGGTTGTCCCTACCAGGTGCCTCCGAAGCCGGTCCTGATCGCTGGTATCACGGGGATCTTGTTTGTGAAAACCTGTTGCTGGTAGACGGTAAACTAACCAGTGCGTTGGATTTCGGTGGTCTCTCCATTGGCGACCCGACGATAGACTTGCATGGAGCCTGGGAGCTATTCGACGCGCCAGCATGCGCTGTCTTCCGTGCTCGCCTCCGTGTCGACGATGCTGAATGGGCACGCGGCCGAGCCTGAGTGTTGGCTATAGCTCTGGGCACTGGCCTTGCAAGTTGTAGGTTTTTTTAACTGTGGGCCGAGCAGAATCGGCAATGATCTCGCCATCAATATCCACAAAAGGGAGCTTTCCCTCGGCGCTTTTCGGGGGGCAGCTTCTAATACAATTTCGAAGGGTTGCTTGAGTTATGTCAGCGCCATTTCAGTTTTTATGCAAGAAGGACTGAGATTGGGCAGCCCGAAGGCAGGTGGAAGTTTATAGAGCGTGATCATGGGCGAACCTCATTGAAGATGACCAGACCCTAACAGTGTGCTGCTGACAGCATAGCGTCAGGAGTCTTTTGTGAACGGGATGCTGTATATTCAACCGAAAACGGAGAGATGAATGATGGCCGATTATATTCCGCCCACCATAGACTGGGTGCGTAAGCAGGTTGAATTGTACGAAGGTAGTGGCGGCACTGAGGGCACAACGCTGCGCGAAACAGGTTTGCCCTGCATTATCGTCACGCATAAAGGTAAGAACACCGGCGCTATTCGTAAAATTCCCTTGATGCGCGTTAAGGTTGACGATAGCTACGTACTAGTTGGTTCTATGGGTGGGCAACCAAAGAACCCGGTCTGGGTGTATAACCTTCGTGCTGACCCAAAGGTTGAGATTCGTGACGAAACGGCAGTCACATTGATGGCGGCGCGGGAGGTGTCTGACGACGCTGAAAGAGCCCGGCTTTGGCAGAGTTGTGTTGAGGCATTTCCGACCTATGCTGATTATGAGCAGAAAACGTCTCGCAAAATCCCCTTGTTTGTTGCCGAGGCCAGCTAAACCAGAAGCGCCTTTGACTTTTGGTCAAAGGCGCTCAAAGGTTTAGTCGTGTTCTATAACAAGCTAGACTGTTTTAAACATCTAGATCCCGTCTGGAATCAAAAGCACTCGACCGAAAGCCTGACGCGACTCGATGTATGTGTGAGCAGCCGCTGCTTCCGATAGTTTAAATTTTTTATCAATCACCACCTGAAGTTCACCTTTGGCCACCTCGGCGATGAGTCTTTGTACATTGGCACGGGCTCTTTCACCGTTGTAGGCTAGTTCAGCACCTTGGAAGTAGCTCACATAGGTTTTGTTCTGGCCAGACATAACTGAAAAGTCAGGTTTGTAAGCATCTCGGCCGGCGCCACCCATGGCAACAATACGGCCACGATAAGCCGCGCAACGTAAGCTCTTCTCCAGGTTCTTACCGCCGACGGAATCGACGATAAGGTCAGGACCCTTGCCCCCGGTTAGTTCTTTTACCGCTTCCTCAAAATCTGTTTCAACATAGTTAATGCCTTCATCAAGACCGTACTCTTTTAGCCGCTCAAGCCTCTCATCTGACGAAGCGGTTGCAAGGACCCGAGCACCGGCACGTTTGGCGAGTTGGATGCCAGATAAACCGGTACCGCTTGCGCCAGCGTGGATAAGTACAGTTTCACCGGCAACTAACTTGCCAAATTCAAACAGCGAATCATCGGCGGTACCGAAGGGGATGGGGATGCAGGCGCCTACTTCAAAAGATAGTTCATCTGGAATTGGCCAGGCTGCTCGAGAGCTGACGGCTCGAAGTGACGCGTGGGAGCCGCCATTGCCTGAGGTTGTGACCCGCTGGCCAACATGCCGATCAGTGACATTGCTGCCAATCTCGACAATCTCACCTGCAGCTAAATAACCACCACAGTAGGGGGTAGGGCCCGCAGGACCGAAGCCACGGGCAAGGGTGTCGCCACCCTCAATGCTCACGGCGTGTACTTTTACCAGCACGTCTCGTGGACGCAAAACAGGGTCGGCGACTTCCTCGTACTTTAATACGTTTGGCGATCCGCCCTCGTAATAAACAGCTGCTTTCATTGTTGGCTCCGAATATCGTAAAGAGACGCAGACTAACTGGGGCAGGGGTAAAGCGCCAGTTGCTTTACACAGTGCGGGCATTACTTTACAAGTGAGTGATGTGAATGGTTAGAAGGAGAGATCGACATGCCCGATGTAACGCTAGAACAACGTATTACCCGCCTCGAAGATCTTGAGTCGATCAAACAATTGAAAGCTCGGTACTGCGAGATCTGCGACGATGATCACAATCACGAATTAATCACCACCATATTCAGCGACGATGGAATTTGGGAAGGGGATGGTATTGGTCAGGCAGTCGGCCATGCAAAGATCGTCGAACT